>JBIINW010000146.1:0-6766 GCA_044337245.1 Sediminibacterium sp.
TAATATTGAATGCAGCAAAGTTGATATAATATGGTTTGAAATCTGCTGATTCAAATTCAAGTAAGGTTGGAAGAAGATTATTTACGCAGGCTGCCTAAACAGGCGTATAACAAGTTTTGCAGGGAGAGGGTATGGTTTTATGAAAAAAGGAATAGGGGACCGTGCAACATAGTAAAAAGGAATCGCTTCCTAATTCCTTTTCAAAATAGTTAATAAGAAAAATGCTAATTTATTGTAAATCAATGCACCCGCATCAATTAAAAAATTGTCAGAAGTGCAATTTTTTCAGATCAATCAACTCAAACATTAAAGCGGAGGAGGTTGTTTGTAATCAAGAGGCAGCAGTGTACTTATGCGCTCCCAAATGGCCCAGTAGCCATAGCTAATGATATTGGTTGATTCAAAAAAAGAGCCATTTGAAAGAACAGTAATCCCCTCATTAGACAATAATTTAATTTTAGAAATCATCTTCATTTTGTTGGCAAATCTAATTCTATTGAAGTCCATTTTGTCATTCCCGGAGGAAGCACTTATAGGAAAACTATTCTCTCCATTGGTTGCATCAGCTATGAGCATGGGCGTTTTTTTTCCGGGAAAATTCACCTGCAAAAAATTATTAAAATACATGCCCACCGTAACACTGTCTATTGCATAAGCAATTGAATCGCTCGGAATAATTTGAGGTTGAATATAATCTGATTTATCAGGAAGGCGTATGATTTGCTGGTAATAGCTCATAGAATCTCCGGAACTACTAAAACGAATGGTATCTGGGATTGGGGGATCTTCCTGTACTTTATTTGGGTTGGGCTTATGTAAATTTGCCAATAGTTTCTTAACCCTTGATTTTTCCTCATTCGTTACTTCTATAAGAGAGCGAATTTCAAACCCGTTTTCTAACAATTGATTGCGATATAAGGCGCGAAAGAAGTGCATCATAGAGCCCTGATATGCTTCTTTCCGATTGCTCAACCATTTTCTCATTTCTGACGGGCGTTTGGGAGTCATCTCTATGAAAAGCGGAAAACCCTTGAATAGCAGGAGACCAGAACTAAACTTAAACTCAAACAGTTCCAATTCATAGAACAATTCGTATCCTAATGCTTTATTTTTTATGATGAGTGGCTTACGGGAGAAAGCACTCAGTATTTTGTTTGTCTTATCGTGAATGAACTTAATTTCCTCCGGGTTTTCCAAATCAACATCATCAGTAAAAGGCGTTGTGCCAATGAATTGTTCTAAAAAAAATTTACCCCATTTCTCCCAACCGTCTTTTTCATAACTCCTTACCACAACTTCTTTGAGTTCATTAGTATAGGGTTCAAGTTCAATTGTTAAGTTATTCGGTAGCGATGAAGATTTGATTTCGATGCGACGGGTACGATAACCGGTGCAGGAAATAATCAATTCATATCTTCCCGATGGTATGGAAGGAAAAACGAAACTGCCATCTTCCCTAGTGGTTGCAGAGACCATGGTATTGCTAAGAAACAAGGTTGCAGATGGAACCGGTTTACGTGCATCCCGTTCAATTACCTTGCCTTCTAATGTTTGTGCATGAATGGGTAGCCAAAAAAAAGCAAGAAGCAAAAAAAGGTTACATCTTTTCATATTCGAATTGGAAGAAGAAATTTATGGTTTCAATTTTCTGAAGTTAACATTTTAAGTCAACATTTAGACCACATTTTCGCCATTTATTTCTATACAATTCAACTACATTCAATACATATTCACCACTTGAAATGCCTTATATCAGTTATATTAAATCTAGTATTCAATGTTTGTTATATTTTCTGAGTACTTTGAAATTGAATAGTTCGAATCCCTCTCTCCGCCAAGAAGTAAATAGTAAGATGCAAGTAATTGTTTTCCAGTTATTTATATTTTTTTCGTAATTACTACACATAAATACCACATCCAATAGTAGCTAGCAGTATTCCTCCTTTTACACTTGGTTTTAATTTAATATCTTAGTGTTATAAACATCCCTCATTTATGAAAAAAAAGCTGCTCATTTTACCAGTTGTGCTAGCATTGGCTGTAATTGGTTTATTGGTTAACAAGAATGGTATTTCATTTTTGAGGCAGAAAACCTTCAAAGAAGCATGGCTTGAAAAAAAAGCTGAGGGAGAAGACGATGAAGACGAGGAAAATCCACAAAAGCGAGCAGAAATGCAAGCTGCTAGATGGCAATACGAATATGATTTATTAAAGGATCCCAAAACGGGCAAGATTCCAAAAAACGCTTATAGTGATGAAATGAAACAGGCATTGAGTATTCCTGTGTCTGGTTCTTTGCAAAATGATGTTGTTTCCCTTGGAGTAAATACTCCCACTAGTAATGCCTATTTAAAAGCCGGACCCAATAATATTGGCGGAAGAACTAGGGCTTTTGTTTTAGACAAAAGATTTAATGGAACTTCCAACCAAATAATCATTGCCGGATGTGTGAGTGGAGGAATCATGCGTTCTGCCGACGGTGGTGCTACCTGGACTATGGTTACTCCTTCGTCACAAATTCATAGCTTAACTACTTTGGCGCAAGATCCTAGAGCTGGTAAAGAAGATACTTGGTATGCAGGCTCTGGAGAGGCTTTGGGTAATTCAGCTGGAACAAGTGGTGCTTTCTTTTTTGGAAATGGAGTTTTTAAATCAACAGACAATGGACTTAGTTGGACCCCTTTAAGTAGCACTCAGTCAACCCTTGAATCGTTCAATAGTGTGTTTGACATCATTCACAAAATTGAAGTGCATCCAGTAACGGGTGATGTATATGTAGCGGCCCAAAACAGTATTCAACGTTCTCAAAATGGAGGTACCACTTGGACTGCCGTTAAAGGATCATTGGGAGGAACCACCGTTACTGGAAATACAGATGTTGTTATAAAAGCGGATGGTTCTAAAATTTATATAGCTTTTCACCTGAAAAATACCAACGACCGTGGCGTTTGGGAATCTGCCACAGGCGATGCTAATTCATGGACAGCAATCGCTGGAAATACTGCTGAAACCCCAACTGGCTTCAAACAAAATATAGGATCCTCTAACTGGGGAAGAATCGTATTGGCATTAGCTCCTTCGAATAATAATATACTTTACGTACTATATGAAAATGGAAGTAGCGTTGGAGCGACTACTGCAGAAGCTGATTTGTTCAAATTAGAAACTTTAGGAGGAATACCTCAATGGACCAATTTATCTGCATTTATGCCAACAGGTACAGGTAATAACGGAGGTGTGAATTTACAAGGTGGATATAATATGATGCTGGCTATTAAGCCAGATGACCCCAATATGGTTTTTGTTGGTGGAACGAATTTGTATAGATCCCTTAATGGATTTACTTCAACTGGCTCAACAACTTACATTGGAGGATATGCTACAAAAAATTCCCATCCTGATATGCATGGATTGTTTTTTGATCCAACCAATTCCAAAAAAGCATATGCCAATAATGATGGAAGTATGCAGGTAACTACAGATATTTCTGCAACTCCTGTGGTTTGGAATTATATCAAAAACTATCAGACCCTTCAATACTATCATGTAGCGCTTGACCCCGAAACTGGAAAGAATAATTTCTTAGGAGGTGCTCAGGATAACGGAACTTGGTACCGAGATGCCTCATTAAACCTGGGGCCTAGAACCGCTGAAAGACCGGGGATTGATGATTATTTCAACATTGCAGGTGGAGATGGTGTATCGGTAGAGATAGCTAATATCGATGCCGGCAAACAATTGATGTATTATGGCTTTCAACTTGGTGGGGTAATTCGGGATGAAATATTAGATTACTTTAACTATCCTGGAGGCAGCATAAGACCAAAAGTAACTGATTTGATTTCTAATAGCGGTGGCGGATGGGGTGATTTTGTTACCTATTTCAAATTGAGTAATTCCAATTCTGAAGTATTGTTCTATGCTAATTATTACAATTTGTTTAGAACCACTACCGCAAGCACTGTAGATAGTACCAAATGGACTAAAATGTCTGGAGTAGCCACTGCTACGGATAATGGAAATAGTACCCCCGTTTCTATTAGAACCATTGATTTTTCATGGGGTCCTTATAAAACTACGCATGCCCTGTATTATGGAACCAGCTCTGGAAAAATCTTCAGACTGGATGATTATATTAATGCCAGTGCATCGACTGTTCCAGTTAATATTTCTCCTGCAGGACTTTCTGGTAACGTAATTGATATTGCAGTAAATCCCAATGATGACAATGAGATAATGGCAGTGGTATCTAACTATAATGTGACCAGTATTTGGTGGACTTTTAATGCCAAATCTGCCACACCTAGTTGGTCCATTGCAGAAGGGAATCTTACTTTACCCTCTATTCGTTCTTGTGTTATTGCTCCAAAGTTGGAAAATGGGCTGCCGGTTACCGAATATTATGTGGGAACTTCGGTTGGATTATTTACAACAGCCAGTATAGGTAAAACTTTAGGAGCTGGTGGATCAATTACTTGGTCAAGAGAAGGTGGTTCTGTTTTAAATTTTGCAGTAATTACTTCCTTAGACTATCGCCCAGCCGACAATGTTATGCTCATTGGAACCCATGGTAACGGCATGTATTATACCGTTATAGGTTCTCCTAATTATAATCCTAACATAGTTACCGCTTTAGCAACTGCCACCTTAAATGACAAAAACTTTGTAAAGATATTCCCTACTGTGAGCAGGGGCAATTACCAATATGTGCAAGGCACTATTTCTGGAATAAAATCTATGCAGGTGCAAGTATTTACTGTGGGCGGACAACGGGTGTATAGCCAGACTGTAAATTATGGTTCAGGTAATATTCCATTGGGGCATTTAGCAGCAGGAAACTATGTGATACTTATTACCAGTGATAACAAGAAATACCAAACCTTTCAAAAAGTAATCAAACAATAGGTTATGCGTACAACCTTATTTACTGGAATCATAACTTTTCTAGGTTTGTGCTCGTATTCCACAGCCCTTAGCCAATCCAGTCCGCCATCTTTAAAGGTGAAGGCTTATGAAAGAATTACACTAAGCGGGGTAGCGCCTTCGGCAGAGATAAAAGTGGGAGGAGAGGAAATGCATGTTGCCAGGAAACCTACCAAACCAGACTATTTTATTTATCTAATTGCCAATAAAGTTCCCAATCTCAAGGTGGATCGAGTTTGGATTAAAAAGGACTTATATACAGCTACCATTAGTAAAGTAACTTCAAAACCTGTGATTTTAGAAAATGGCAAACAAACCGATACCCTTGTAAAGTATGTAGATGAAGCTGTTTGGCAAATCATCATCAAAGAAAAAGATAAAACAGGCGGTAAACTAAAGAAAGATATAGCAGATAAAGTATCCTGCAATGAACTGGTGCTAAGAGTGAAAGATAAAAATGGAATAGTTTATACCAGAACTGTAAAAACCATCACCCAATTAAAGCCCTTCGCTGGAATGTAATTCGAAAGCGGGCGTTTAATTTATTGTTCGAACCCTTGCGGGAAGTTCTAGTTGGGGGAGAACAGCCTCCCAATTATTAGTGCCTTTTGGATAGTTATTTGGATTGGTTAATTGATAAGGCTTACTTCAATCAGTAATGTAAAATATACTTTTGCTTTTATAAAAGTTGTGGTGGTATAAAACAACTTTACAATTCATACATATACGGATATGTTTTCTGAGGTCGAATAGATTTAACTCGAATATTTTTTTATTTACTCAAATGCTCATCAGTACACTAAGTATAGTGCTTCGCATGGTTATAACTAAATAGAACTATTTCGGTATGTTCACTCATCCCAATGAAAAGTATACATACAGGTTAATAAAATATCCCGCTCAATAAGATCAATGAAGGCAACACTGGGCAGTTCAAAAACACCTATTACTGTATAATTATTTTTTCTAGTCTGATCGGCTTACCCTCTTTGTTCACGCCCTCTGCTATCAGCCTGAATCGGGTAGTTACATCGTTGTTTTTAAAGCGAATTGTATATGTGTTTACATTTTTATCTAGCTGCACAGAAGGATTCCAATAAAGTGTTTTGCGAATATCACGTACTTGTTTTTTATTATTGTCCGGATCAGATAGGGTACTCTCCCAGTTGGTAGGTCGGCTATAGCCCTCGAGCTTGATGCGCCTTAAGCCAGTAACATCATACATGCCACCCTCATCGCCTCTCCTGGTATAAACTACAATGGCACCTCCAGATCCGCCTAAATAGGCGCCTACAAATGGAGGCCTAAATACTTTTATGTAAGCGACATCCGACATGGGTATGCTATTTAGCGTACTTGGGTCTGTGAGTTGAATTTCATTCAGAAATACCGCCACCTGATCACCCCGCCACCGCAACGTTGGTGCACCAAATGTTTGTGTGGAGATTTGAAGTCCGGCAACCCTTCCCTGTAAATAGGAGAAAACATTCGGTTGCATATTAGCAAGATTGTCACTTACAATATCGAATTTGATTCCATCAGAAGAAAAAATACCGGTGGTATATTTTTCATCTATTTCCTCAATGCGCTTTTTTACTCGCGTTGTAACAATCACTTCCTGCAAAGTACTACTGGCAGTTATAGAATCTAATATTCGCTTATCGGCAGCATATTTTTGCTGCAACTGTGAAAGCGAATCTACGGATGGCTTCAACGCTAATTTAAGAACAGACAATGTTCGGGAAGGTTCCCCCGCTATCAGGTTGGTTTGGAGCGTTATTTTACTAGCTTCTGGTATGGTTATCCCATTGGGTTGCAGAAAAATATTCGCGCTGTCGTAATA
>JBIINW010000147.1:0-6762 GCA_044337245.1 Sediminibacterium sp.
TTTCAAAGGCCTCCGCCGTTGAATACCGCCCATAAGGATGATGGCGACCATACACATATTCGTCTATCAGGCGATTGCCAACAAATTCGCATTTCTTTAAATTGATATCGAGGCGCTGTAGCTGATTGTTTTTATAAATCACCAACTCATCTTCTGGAAAAACACTCTCCGTTAATATCTCCGACACAACTGGCAATAAATGAGGCAGATGTTTGTTTAAACAATGCAGGGTGATATTGGAAACATCATTAAAGCAGCCGCGGCTGAGATAGGCGCCATAATATTCTACCTGCTCGTTTAATTGAAAAGCGGTTTTGTTTTTTGTTCCATTCTTCAACAAAAAATTGGTGGTAGCCGAAAGCAATTCTTGCTGCTCGTACCAGAGTCCGGCAAAGAACAACAACTCTACCTGCAAAACTTCCTGAGAGCCCGCTTGTACAGTATATACCGGCACCCCATTGCTAAGGGTAAACGCAATATAAGGAGGCAATTGCAGCGACATGTTAACGGCATCTTTAATGGCCGGTGCCTTTTTTCTATTCAGCATGTTGGGTAGAGCGTATATGGTAATACAAAGTGTTGCTGTTTTCTTTGCGGAAAATTTTCTGGCTTTCGCGCAATAAATCATCAGCAGTTATCGAACGGTATTTTTCCAGTTCCGTATTCATTAAGTGTGCATCTCCCAGCAGTTCGTAATGCGCCAGACTAGAAGCCCGATTCATCAAACTCATGTCTTCAAACACAATCATGCTTTCCGTTTTGTTTTTCACTTTCTGCAGTTCGGTTTCGGATACAGGCTCACGGGTAATTTTCTCGAGCTCTTCCTCTAAGGCAGCCTGTGCGGTGGCATGGTCTACCCCATTCACCAACCTAGATTCAATGGCTAATAACCCTTTATCGCTACTACCAAAATGATGTACTTCTAAAGCGGATAATATTTTGCGTTCTTTCACCAGTGCCTGGTACAAGCGAGAAGAGCCCCCATCGCCTAAAATTTCTGTAAGCAATTCGGCTGCATAATATCCAGGTTCGAGACGGGCATCCATATGCCAGGCCATAATCAAGGCATTGGCAGGCACATCCGCATAAATATCCAGGTGCCGGGCACCCGTTTGTGCAGGCTCGGCCGGCAGGTCGCGCACATATTGTTCACCGGAGGGGATATCCCCAAACCACTTTTCCGCCAGTAGCTTCACCTGCTCCGTTTCCACCGCACCGGCAACAACCAGTATGGCATTTATAGGGCGATAATGCTTATAAAAAAAGGCTTTTACATCTTCTATGTTCGCTTGCTCTACATGACTCAACTCTTTTCCAATCGTCATCCAGCGATAGGGATGTACCTGATAACATAGCTCCCGCATTTTGTGCCAGATATCACCGTAGGGCTTATTCAGATAGTGTTCTTTAAATTCTTCACAAACAACTTTACGTTGAACTTCAAGGCTCTTTTTAGAAAAAGCCAGTCCCAGCATGCGATCACTTTCGAGCCAGAAAGCTGTTTCCATGTTTTCTACCGGCAGCTGACAATAATAGTTGGTAAGATCATTGGTAGTATAGGCATTGTTTTCTCCGCCGGCTCTTTGCAGGGGCTCGTCGTAATCGGGGATATTGCCACTGCCCCCAAACATCAAGTGTTCGAAAAGATGAGCAAAGCCGGTTTTATCGGGTTGTTCATCCCGAGCACCCACATCATACAAAACATTCACTACGGCCATAGGGGTAGTATGATCTTCATGAACCAGCACCCGTAACCCATTACTTAAAACAAACCGATTAAATTCAATCATAGAGTGTACTTGCGTTTCGCCGCTTTCGGGCGCAAATTACTTTGTTTGGGGCTCATTTGCACCAATTAATTCCGGCGACGGTTCCGAATATCTTTCACGTCCATCACTAAAACAACCGGGTGCCCCTCCCGAATAACCATCACCGGAATACGCCCCAGGCTGTTTTGGAAGATATTTCGATAGGTTTTGATGTCTTTGCTGATGGTTTTATCTACCGAAAAAATAATGTCTCCCGGCATAAATCCGGCTTTTTCTGCTGGCGACCCCTGCATGATGTCTTCCACCCTCACTTCTCCATTTACCAGATAAAAGGCTAACCCGGTATAGGAATAATCAAAAGGTTCGTTGAAATGCTTATTCGGCTTAATGTGAATACTCATTTCGGGATAGTTAACAATCATATTAAATCGGCGCATTAAATCGTTTCCAATTAACCCCCCCATTTGCGGATAGGCAGTTACATTATAGTCGTCGGAAAACACATGCACCGGTACTTTTTTAAATTTATAGGTGCCCACGCGCACTTCTCGCAATAAGCTGAGGTTCATTAATTTTTTTCCCCCTAGCCCTTCTGCCTGGGTTGGAAAAAATGCCCTTCCCTTTTTAAAAACAGCACTATCCGAAGCAAAATCTTCCGACAATAACATATTTAATCCTGCCCCCGTATCAAAAATAAAACGGCCTAATATCAAACGACTATCTTTAATAAAAGCAGGCTGCAGGGGCAGTGTAGAGAAATTCGGCTTCAGCAAATAACCTCCTTTGGGATATTTATAACTCCCAGGAGTATATACTTCGATGATGTCTTCATCAAAATCAATCTTAACAATATATCTGCGCAAAAAACTAAAGCCTATAATTCCATCAATTTTCATTCCATATACACTGCTTAACAACTCGTAATCATTCACATGAAAATCTAGGTTCTCTACCGATAATCCCGGCAGATGCAGGGCGAGCCCGTTCACAAAAGAAACGGTTCGCATGCCATTTAGTCCCCTGATTATTTTTTCAGTCGGGATTGCCGGCAGCTTTAGTTTTAGAACAGTTGCCGAGTCGAGAGATATTCCCCCGCTACCGGTATCTAGCACAAAATTCAGGGTATCTTTGGCATTGCCCACGCGGGCCTGCAAAATCATAATGCCGCCGCTTAACTGGTAATAAGAAAATCGGGTGAGCAGTACCGATTGGGGGGGTATAAATTCTTCCTGCGCCTGTAAAGACAATCCCCACAGGCATCCTGCCATCATCAACATCCACTTGCACTTCATACCTGTAATTTAACATTAATTGATGAATCGAAAAAAGCGGAGATGTTAAAAAATAATACAGATAAGCTTTGGCCGGGGCTGCTTACCTTTGCAATTCTTAAGTAATTGAACATGCAGCTATCTGATTTATACCAACGCGCGCTGAATTTTGAGTTTTTATCCAAAGAAGAGGGGCAATTTTTATTTGAGCAGGCTCCGCTGGCCGAGTTGATGCATGTGGCGGATGAACTTAGAAAAAAACAAGTACCCCATGGCAAGGTTACTTGGCAAATAGACCGAAACGTGAATACAACCAATGTTTGCGTGGCTAATTGTAAGTTTTGTAATTTTTATCGCATACCAGGGCATCCCGAATCATATATAACTGATATGCCCACCTATCGTAAAAAAATTGAGGAAACCCTGCAATATGGAGGAGATCAGCTTTTATTACAGGGAGGGCATCATCCCGAATTGGGATTGGATTTTTATACCAACCTGTTTCGCCAAATAAAACAAGAATATCCCACCCTCAAACTACATTCACTGGGGCCACCCGAAGTAGCCCATATTTGTAAAATTGATAAAATCAGTCACCGCGAAGCTTTGCAAGCCCTAAAAGCGGCCGGCCTAGATTCATTACCCGGAGCGGGAGCCGAAATATTGGTAGACCGTGTTCGCAGGCTGGTATCGAACGGAAAGTGTGGTGCAGATGAGTGGCTGGATATTATGGCGGAGGCCCATCAGCAAAATATTACCACCAGCGCTACGATGATGTTTGGGCATGTGGAAACCTTGGAGGAAAGATTCATCCATCTAGAAAGAATACGCGAAGTACAAAGCAGAAAGCCGGCTGATGCCAAAGGCTTTTTGGCATTTATTCCCTGGACCTTCCAGGATGTGGATACCCTGCTGGCGAAAATCAGGGGGGTACAGAATTTAACTACATCAGATGAGTATATCCGCATGATTGCCATCAGCCGAATTATGTTGCCCAATGTTATCAATATTCAGGCCAGCTGGCTTACTGTGGGTAAACAAACCGCGCAAATTTGTTTGCATGCAGGCGCCAATGATTTTGGGAGTATTATGCTGGAAGAAAATGTGGTAAGTGCGGCCGGCGCACCACACCGGTTTACCTATAAAACTATTCAGGAAGCTATCCAGGAAGCAGGCTTTATACCTCAACTGCGCAATCAGCAATACGGATTCAGGGAGTTGCCGGAACATATTCAAGAGCAGGTAATTGAATATTAACCCATCTCCAAACGCACCCCATTTACCCCTGCTTTTCGCCGCCCATACCCGAAACAATAGGCGGGCTTGGTTTTTTAATGCAATTTGTTGCCTGAAATGTAACTTTTACATCCTAAGTACGTATTACCTATACCAAAGCGCGGCTGTTAGTATGACGGAGAAGCAATTTAATGAAATGGTTACCCAATACGCTGATAATGTATATCGGTTTGTGGTAAAGAATATTCGGAATTCCGAAGACGCCCGAGATATTGTACAAATCAGCTTTGAAAAACTCTGGAAACACCGAGATACCATTCAGCCGGAACAGGCAAAATCATGGCTTTTTACGGTTGCTTACCACCAACTAATCGATTGGGTAAGAAAAAAGAACCGGAGTCCATTAACGGATGCTCTGCCGGAAGCGGCTACTGCGTCCCTCTTTGAAAAAAAGGCGCTGCAAGAAAAATTACACGATGCCTTGCAGCAATTGAACGAGGTTCAAAGAAGTTTGGTATTACTAAAAGATTATGAGGGATATAGTTATGAGGAAATCGGCACCATTACTGGCTTAAATGCCAGTCAGGTAAAAGTGTATTTACACCGCGCACGCCAAACCCTTCGGAATATTTTAGTAAGTGTAGAAGAAGTATTGAATTAAAAGAATTGATAAGAAATGATTACCCAGGATAATTTTGAAATGTATTGTATGCTGTATGCGGATGGCGAATTGTCGCCAGCCGAAATACGGGCATTCGATACCTTCTTAGAAAACAATCCTGATTTGCTATCCGAATGGCAGCAGTGGCAACAACTGAAACTACACGAGGATGCCCTTCTCTTTCCAGATAAAGCAGCTTTGCTACATCCCGAATCGGAAACCATATCGGAAGAAAAGGCCTGGCTGTATATTGACGGAGAACTTTCATTGATCGATCGAACAGCAACAGAAGAATGGTTACGCCGTGATGCAACGAGCACGCAACTGATAAAAGAACTGCGCAGCCTGGTGCTAGTACCTACCACGGTTGCTTGTCCAGACAAAGAGTCTCTATACCAAATCAATCGTCAACGTCCGGTAATCGTAATGCGTTGGATGCTGCGCGTTGCTGCCGCCGTTCTAATTGCGGTGCTTTGCTGGCCTTTGTTCACCGAAAAGCCCTTACAAAAAGCGAATTCAACTGAAGAGGTAGTTAATAAATCAATTGTTCCTTCACCTAGCATGGATTCGGAAAAAGGTATTGCGAATCCGTCAACGCCTCAACCCTATGTTTCTGCCGAAGCCAAAAAGCCGCTGCCTGTTTTCACACAAGTAACTGCCAAAAAAGAAACACCTACAAAGAATCCTATTATTGAAAATCTGCTACCAATTGCCGAAAACAAAAAAGGCAATGAAAATATAATCGCCTCCACAGAAGATAGGTTGCCCTCAGCAGTAAATAATCAGCCGCCGCCGAATACAATAAATAGTTTATCGGCAAATGCCCCTGAAAATTCGGAACCTGAATTACATAATTTGGCACAGCCGATTGTTTATCGGGAACTGAATACTGAAAGTGAAAGAGAAATCATCAACATCGGAGCTTTAGAAATTCGGGAAGGCCATTTCCGGGGTATTATTCGCAAAGCAGGCGCCTTGCTAAAAAGAGCTGGGACCCGACCAACGGATACCCAAGAATATAAAGTGATAACTGTAGCACAACCTTTACACCCTTAATAAAAATTATATGAAAATGAAGAAGAATTGGCTATCTGCTGTACTGTTATTATCTGCGATTTCATTGAATGCGCAAAAAGACAGCTCGGCAAAGCAATTAGACACACTGCAAATTGGCGGATTTACCATCGTGCGAGATGGGGAGCCCGCTAAACATTCTGCCAGTAGTTCCCATACAAATTATAATGTGGTTTGGCCCTACCGATCGGCCAAAAAAAATAAACCCATTTCTACCAACTGGCTGATTTTTGATTTAGGATTTGCCAACTATCGAGACCTCACCAATTATTCGTTTGCGCAGGCAGGCAGCTACCTGAAAATAATGCGACCCGGCGACCCGGCTGTGAATGAGGGCACTACCACATTAAATACGGGAAAATCGAGCAATGTAAATATTTGGTTATTTATGCAAAGGGCGAGCTTGAGTAAAAATGTATTGAATCTGAAGTATGGACTGGGGTTGGAGATGTATAATTTCCGCTATGATTCCCGCATCAGTTTCCGAAATGCGCCTGCTCCGATGGCATTTAATGACTCAATTAGTTTTACCAAGAATAAATTATATGCGGGGTATGTTACGGTTCCGCTGATGATTAACATCAATACCCAGCCTAACTCTCGTAGAGGTTTAATCATGAGTGTAGGGATGAGTGCGGGCTACTTGCTTGCTAGCCGCAACAAACAAGTAAGCGGCGATAGAGGCAAACAAAAATATAAGGGAGATTTAGCACTGGAGCCATGGAGACTGGCGGCAATCGGAGAAATAGGA
>JBIINW010000148.1:0-6740 GCA_044337245.1 Sediminibacterium sp.
AAATTCCAGTACAGGGAAAACCTTTTAATATAGTGGATGGATATTCAGGAATTGCCGATGCACAAGCCAGGTGTGCCGAAGGGTTTCAGAGTGTTCGGTTAAGTCCGTTTGTATGCCGGTTGAAAAACGGTAAGTATAATTGGAACGGTATAGCTTACCAAATTGAAAAAAAATATATGGGTGAGCATGCCATTCATGGTTTGCAATATGATGCAGCATTTGAAGTAACTGAATCTTTTACAGATGAGCAGGAGGCCCGGGTTGAATTAAACAGCTATTACCCGGGAACCGATCCGGGTTATCCCTTTCCCTACCGCACGAAAATTACTTGGTGCCTGAGAAAAAGTGCCGAACTTTTGGTAACCACTACTGTTTGGCACGAAAACCCAACCCCCATTCCGTTTGCAGAAGGATGGCATCCTTATTTTACATTGGGTGGAAAAGCAGATGAATGGACCTTACAATTTTCTACCAGCCGTATTATGGAATATGATGCAGATTTATTGCCAACAGGCAGGTATTTGCAAGACACTCGCTTTGTAAATGGGTGCAGTTTACAGGGAATTCAACTTGATAATGGTTTTGTGTGGGAGGATACCGAAACCGATAGAGTTTGTACGCTCAGCAATTCGGCCATTTCGCTGAATATTTTACCCGATACTTCTTTTCCGGTTTTACAGGTTTTTATTCCAGACAATAGAAACAGTATAGCCCTAGAAAATTTAAGCGGAGCGCCAGATAACTTCAACAATCAATTGCTGTTGATTCACCTACCGCCCCACAAACCCAAAAGCTTTACAACCCGATACCAGGTGCGCGTATTATAGGTTTTGCAGAGCAGTTACACTGATTTCTACGTTAACTCCCTTGGGTAAGCCCTTTACCGCAACGGTTTCACGGGCGGGGTAGTTGCCGGTAAAATAAGAACCATACACTTCATTTACCTGACTAAACAACGACATATCACTTAAAAAAATAGTGGTTTTTACGATGTGCTCAAAACCAATGCCTGCGGTTTGCAATATGGCCAAAATATTGTGCATCACCTGATGGGTTTCTGGCTCAATGCCGGAGGTAACTATCTCTCCGGTAGCAGGAATAATAGCAATTTGCCCGCTCACAAAAACAAATCCGTTGGCCTTAATTGCCTGATTGTAAGGTCCGATTGGAGCAGGGGCGGAGGTGGTAACGATAACTTCTTTAGACATAAATATGAATTGATAAACAAATTGACTACTTTTCTTTGAACTTGCCAACCTAATTTTGCACACTTTCAACTTATATCTTCTATGTCGCTATTGCTGCTTGTAGATACGGCTACCGATATTGCCCGGGTAGCTTTGCTTACTAAAGATCAGGTGCTCGCTTTTCGAGAAAATAGCGATTCAAGGCAGCACGCAACCTTTGTTCAGCCTGCTATAGAAGCCATGTGCGTTGAAACCGGAATTCAACTTGCTCAACTCGAGGGGGTGGTAGTTGTGAATGGTCCGGGAAGTTATACCGGCCTTCGAGTAGGCTTGTCCTCCGCCAAAGGCATCTGCTTCGCTTTAAATATCCCCCTGTACACTTTAAATACCCTTCAGGTAATGGCGGCAGCTAGTATACGAAACTGGAAAGCACTTGGCAATGAGATAACCCCGGAAACCCTGTTTTGCCCCATGATTGATGCCCGCAGGATGGAAGTTTTTACTGCATTATATAACGCCAACCTTCAGCAGGCAATCCCCCCTCAAGCAGTAATATTGAATGATCCCGAAGGCAAAATATTCATAGAAAGAAAAAACATAATATTTTCTGGAACTGGGTCAGCAAAACTTATTTCGCTGCTTCCCGAAGGCAGCCATTGCTTTCCGGAATGCATGTATTTGCTAGAAGATCTCTCTTTTTTAGCTTTTGAAACCTTTATAACCGGTTACAGTGCGGATATAGCTTATTCCGAACCGATATATATAAAAGAATTTCACAATACATCTTTAGTTAAACAACATAGCCCTAACATTTAATTCTTTTATCTATATGATAAATTATCATAAAAAATTGGTATCTTTAGGTGCTAAAAGTTTTTACCCCCCCCCCAAAACTTTAAATTATTGTTATGAGCCAATCATTACAATCCGTGGAACTGTTAAATGGTAATGTACCCGTTAAGGTAGATTTTGTACATACAAAAAAAGCTGCCCTAATCCTTCGGTCCATTAACCACAAATTGCGTCAGCAAATTATTAAGTTGCTGGATGAGAGTCAAAAAATGACCGTAACCGAAATTTATGTGAAACTCCGGCTCGAACAGTCGGTAGCCTCCCAGCACCTGGCGATTTTAAGAAGAGCCGGTATTGTTAGCACCACGCGTGACGGAAAGTTCATTTACTATTCTGTAAACTATCAGCGCCTGGCTGAAGTAGTTCGGTTTGTGGAATCCCTTGTAGGCTAATACTTTTTAGTACCTTTGTGGTGAATCTTAGCTATTTAATAGTTAAGATAAGTATCTTTTTGCCCACCCCCAATTGTACCTTTATGTTCGTCCGCCAATTATATACAGGCTGCTTAAGTGAATCTGCCTATTTTATAGAAAGTAATGGGGAAGCAGTTGTAATTGATCCGTTGAGAGACATAGAAGCCTACTTGGAATTGGCACGTGAAAGAAAAGCCACCATCCGCTATATTTTTGAAACACATTTCCATGCCGACTTTGTAAGTGGACATTTAGATTTAGCCGCGGCAACCGGAGCCACTATTGTATATGGCCCACCTCCAGCCACAACCTATCCGGTTCACATCGCTAAAGATGGGGAGGTTTTTACTATCGGAAATATTACCCTTGAAGTATTACATACCCCTGGCCATACGCTTGAAAGTTGTTGCTTTCTATTGAAAGATGAACAGGGAAAAGATTATGCCGTATTTACCGGAGACACCCTGTTTGTGGGGGATGTGGGCCGCCCTGATCTTGCGCAGAAAGAGAATGAAATTAGCATGGATGATTTGGCAGGGATGTTATACGATAGCTTGCATAAGAAAATAATACCGCTGGCAGATGATGTAATAGTATACCCTGCACATGGTGCCGGAAGCAGTTGCGGTAAAAATCTGGGGCCCGAATCATTCAGTACCATTGGCGAACAGAAAAAAAACAACTATGCCCTGCAAGCAACCAGCCGGGAAGATTTTATTAAAGCCGTAACCGAAGGTATAACCGCCCCTCCGCAATATTTTCCGATCAATGTAATGATCAATAAGCATGGATATGATAGTCTAGATCAGGTATTGGCCACCGGAATGCAAGCCTTATCCGTTACTGCCTTTAAATTGGCAATGGCGGATGAAGCCGTAATTGTATTAGATACCCGCAACTCCTCCGAATTTCCACAGGGTTTTATTCCCGGCTCTATCAGTATCGGACTGGATGGTCGCTTCGCAGAATGGGCAGGCAGTTTATTGTCTTTTCAAAAACCGATATTACTGGTTACTGAACCGGGAAAGGAAAAAGAAACCATCATTCGGCTTGCCAGAGTAGGATTTGATAAAATGATCGGCTATCTAGATGGAGGATTCTCCGCCTGGCTTAATGCCCATGAACCATTTGATTTGATTGTAGAAGTTGAAGCGGATGAGCTGGCTATGGATATACCCTTCGATGAGCACTTGCTAATTGCCGATGTAAGAAAAGAAACCGAATATGCTGGTGGACACCTGAAAAATGCCATCAATCTGCCACTCGACAATCTAAAAGACCCCGCCGCCATGAGCGATTTGGATGAATCACAGAACATTTATGTTCATTGTGCCGGTGGTTACCGTAGTGTGATAGCGGCCTCCCTAATCAAACGGGAAGGGTTTCATAATGTTCGAAATGTAGTGGGAGGATGGAATGCCATCAAAGAACTTTCAGACCGGTTTACTATCGAGAAAGAGCCTGCTGTTTTAAACTAAATCAACATTGTTTTTTACTGAATTAGCTGCTGACTCGCATCGGCAGCATTATACTCCCATTTCCATCTCCGGTGGCTCCATAAATAATTAGAAGGATTATTTCGTATAGCCTGTTCCAGTTTAGCCACATATATTTTAGTCAGCTCCCCCTCCGGTAATTCCCGAGGATTTTCTGTAATTAGCTCGTAGTGCAAATAATAGTGCCCTCTTTTAGGTTGCTGTACACTGATAAATATTACCACCGTATCATTGGCACGTGCCCCTCGCTCAGGTCCGGATGTAAAGGCGGTTACTTTATTAAAGAAGGAAAGCCAATACGCTTTATCAATCCTTGCCGGATTTTGATCGGCTACCAAACCCAACACATACTTCCCCGTTACATACTCATGAAAGCGGTCTTTAAAATCAGCAGCTGGTATAAGTATGGTATTAAATCGTTTCCGCATGGTAAACATGATCCGATCAAAAGAGCGGTTAGTGAACGACATATATACGCCTACAAATGGGAATAAACTTTTTCGGGCGACCCCCAGGTTAATCATCTCCCAGTTAAAAAAATGACCGGTATGTAATTGAACATTTTTTCCAGAATCGATATACTGATTCAGCACTTCGGCATTGGAAGTCACGCGCTTATCAAAAGCCCCATCGCTCATTGCAATCAGCTGGATGGTTTCCATCATCGTATTCACAAACTGATGATAAAAATCCTTGGCAATCCGAATTCGTTCGGCCTGGGTTTTTTCTGGAAAGGCAATAAGCAAATTGCTCAACACCACTTTTTTTCTATACCCAATTACATAGTATACTAATACATAAAATCCATCTCCTATCCAATACAGCAATCGGTTGGGCAATAAAGATAAAAAATACAAAAGTCCGTAATAGAAGTAATACATCTACAGGGTTTATGAAGGTAGATTGCAAAGATACAAATTATGCAGCGCCTGATTGCCGTTGCACTACAGAATGATATTTTGAAGTAATGGACTTTTCTCTCGATGATCGGTATTGTAATGCAATCCGCGACTTTCTTTTCTAAACTGCGCGCCCTTCACAATAAGGTATCCTGCCGTTAACAAGTTACGCAGCTCGCATAATTGTGGCGACAATTTGGTGGCTCGATACAGGGCTTCGGTTTCCTCGTATAACAAATCAAGCCGCTTCATGGCCCTTTCTAATCTTTCATCGGTTCGCACAATTCCCACATAATCACTCATGATTTGCTGCAGCTCTTTTTTGCTCTGAGTTATCAGAATCATTTCTCTGGGATCGGTTGTGCCTTTTGCATCCCATTGAGGAATTGCTTCCTGAATAGCTACTTCATTTATTACTGCGGAACTGTGCTCAAATGCCCGGTGTGCAAACACCATTGCTTCTAGCAAACTATTACTGGCAAGGCGATTGGCTCCATGTAAGCCGGTGCTGGCACATTCACCGCAAGCATACAAATTAACCAATGAGGTACGTGCCCACTCGTCGGTTTTAATGCCTCCACAACTATAATGCGCTGCCGGCGCCACAGGAATCATTTGCTGCATCACATCTATCCCCAAACTCAAACACTTGGCATGGATGTTGGGAAAATGATGCAAAAATTTATCGGCATCCATATGCCGGCAATCTAAATATACATGCTCTGTACCCCATTGCTTCATTTCGTTGTCGATAGCACGGGCAACAATATCGCGGGGAGCCAGGTCTTTTCGCTCATCATATCGATGCATAAAAGCTTCTCCGTTTTTATTACGCAAAATTCCCCCATCACCTCGCACGGCTTCCGTAATTAAAAAAGAGGGAGATACGCCGGGCTCAAACAAAGCCGTGGGATGAAATTGAATAAATTCCATGTTTTCAATCTTCCCCTTGGCACGATATACCATAGCAATACCATCTCCGGTTGCTATCTGAGGATTGGTGGTAGTTCGGTATACTTGTCCGCAGCCCCCGCTGGCCATCAAAGTTATACGGGAAACAATTTTCTCTGTTTCTCCTGTATTGAGGTTCAACACATACACACCATAACAGGTAATATTGTTGGTAGATTTAGTAACCAGAAATCCTAGGTGATGCTGAGTAATAATATCCACCACAAAACAATGATGCAACAATTGAATGTTTTGTAAGCTGGCCATTTCCTGCAACAATGCCCTTTCCATTTCTTGGCCGGTTACATCTTTATGATGTAAAATCCGGTTAGCACTATGGCCGCCCTCTTTGCCCAAACTATAATCACCTTGCTCATTCTTATCAAAATCGGCACCGTAATCGATGATCTCGCGAATTCTTTCAGGCCCTTCATGAACTACCAGATTAACGATTGCAGGATTACACAATCCATCTCCAGCAATCAGGGTGTCTTCTATATGTTTATCGAAACTGTCGGTATTTTCATCCCAAACACCCGCAATTCCTCCCTGCGCATACTTGGTATTGGTTTCATCGGCCTGCGTTTTGGTAATAACCGTAATGGTTTTATCGGGAAATCGCTTAGCCGTTTTAATCGCAAAAGTGAGTCCGGCAATTCCCGAACCAATCACCAGAAAATCCGTTGTGGTGGTATTGTGCATGATGTCAATCCATCCGAAGCCTATCTGATTCCCCCATTAAACACCAACAGGTTCAATCCAGGCTCCGTTTTCTTTTAATAAGTTAATCAGTTCTTCTACCGCAATATCACTGTCGATATTGCGCTTCATAATTTCTTTCCCTTTGTAAAGTGTAATCTTTCCGGGTCCACTACCCACATAGCCAAAATCGGCATCTGCCATTTCTCCGGGTCCATTCACTATGCATCCCATAATGGCAAT
>JBIINW010000149.1:0-6705 GCA_044337245.1 Sediminibacterium sp.
TGCGACCTTCGCCTTCCTGGGCAATAGTAATGGCTGCTGAGTTTTTAATTTTTTTAGCTGAATTCGGATGCAGATATCCACCTATTAGCGGGTTGTCGGTATACTGTAAAACAGTACTGTATGGGTTGCTGCTAGGAGCTAGGTAGGTTTGTCCATTTCTATACAACGAAATCTTTCTGCTCGAAAAGCCAAATCCGATAGGGTGCGTAGTATCTAGGTCGGCCTGAAAAATAGATCCTCCCAAACTTTTGGCACCCTCATTGTCACTTGCCATGTCGAAATTGATTCTTACTACGGCATTTCCTTTTGCGCTGTCTATCGCAGGAATTATTTTCTCTTTGCTCATGCCCCCCTGCTTGATGGCCCATTCTGTTCCTGATTTAATGGTAATCAATGTGCCACCATTTTGCACCCAGGCTTTTATTTTATCGGCAGCGGCTTTGTCGATTAATGCATAATTCCCCGAAACCATCACCAGGGTATTATATCTGTCAAGTTTATAACGCCCCAGAGTGAGGAGATCAATTTTAGCGATGGGTAAGTGCAACCGCTCATCCAGTAAATGCCAAATTTCACCTGCCTCCGAAGCGGCAACACCGGTTCCAATCAGCATAGCAGCTTTCACAGAAGCAATGCTTTTTACCAAGCTGCTACCGAGGTCGATGCCGGCTATGCTGTAACTCGAGGATAATCCAAAAATGGGAACGGATGTTTCCTCACTTACTTTATTTACCAGTTTATACAACGAATCTGCAGAAATAAACTGCCTTTGTACCGGAATGGATAGGCTGCCATAGCCAAAAGTTTTTTGTTTCCCTCCAACCCCTATGGTAAAGGGTTTGAAGGCAGTTTGCACAATGGCACCGCCAGATTGTAATGCATAAATGGCACGATGAGCATTATAATCATTCAGTTCAAAAACATAGGTTTCAGTGGCTTTTTCAATTGCAGGAATTTTTCTTTCCGGAAGTACACTTATTTTATTGCCTTTATTGAAGCTGCTCTTTAATTCGGCATATGGTAATCCATAAGCATGTATCAAACTCCAGGTGGATGCATCATAAAAAGTACTATCTACATAGGGGATGGCTTTTTCGAAAATTGATTTCACCATGATATAATTTGACTGCTCTACGGGCACAATATAGGATCTGCTGGCATCAAAATTTTTACCATCAGCACTAACCAATTGGTCGTTGGTATATACTTCAACTTCATGCAGCAATAATAAATTTACAAAAGCCCGGGTGCGGGTTTCATCTTTTGTATCACCAAAAATATAAGCTTTGATGTTGCTTTTTTTCGCTTGGTCTGCCGCAGCTTTATAAAATTCACTCCGCATCTTCAATAGGGATGATTTTTCTGCTAGTGAAGCCCGGATGGTGGCCAACGACATGGTAAAGTGGTTGCGTACAGTAAATCCGAATGTGAGTGGGATAGTAGTGGTTTCCTGCACATGCCCGCGACTGCTGGATTGTTCAAATAAAAATCCAGCCCCACCATAAAAATTAATATAGCTGCTGCCATAGCCGGGGTATAACTTATCATAGGCTTCTTTGGTAAAATACATCGAGCCGATGTTATTCATGGCCTCCGCAAAATAGTTGGCATATTTAGGGTAAATGGAATTGTAGAGATAGTCAGGAACCACCGGATTGTTGCTGCTGTTTTTTCCGGGATCAAAATAGTGAGTGGCATTGGTGCCCTGTTCATGGTGATCTGTTTGTACATAAGGGCGCCAATCATGAAAAAAACGAATCCGGTTTCTGGTTTCCGGAAATGTGCCTAAAAACCAATCTCGGTTTAGGTCGAACCAATAATGATTAAATCTTCCCCCCGGCCATATTTCATTGTGCTCTCTATCAGCAGGGTCGGCCACCGGAGGTTCTCCTTTGTGCATATTTGCCCAGTTGGTATGGCGGTCGCGCCCATCTGGGTTGATATTGGGATCCATCAGAATTACCATTTCATTCAGCCATTTCTTTGTTTCCTCACTTTCACTGGCAGTTAAATAATAAGCAGTTAACAAGGCTGCCTCACTGCTGGAGGGCTCATTGCCATGCACATTATACCCTAAGTGTATCACAAGCGGTATGGAAGCAGTATTGGCTGTTAACTGACCCGCCAGGTTGGCTTTACGGATAGATTCAATTTTTTGATGATTGTCGGATGAAGTAAATATGGCAACAATCTGCTGTCGATGTTCATAAGTTTCGCCAATAATCTGATAATGGATGCGGTTGGATACTTTGCTGAGTTCTTTGAGATATTCTACAATTTTATCGTGGCGGGTATGCTGTGAACCTATTGCATAGCCTAAGAATTTTTCTGGAGTAGGTATTGCCGGATTCATCGAGGATGATGCGTCTGGATAAAAATAATCCGATTGCGCATTAGCAGAAATAAATAGTGCAACACTGAAAATCAAAGAAAATAATATCCTATAAATCATCGGAGTAAAATTTGGAAAAGGAAAGTACTGATTTTTCAGTAAAGGAGTGCAGTTTTGGATGGGCAGCACAGATAATTACTCTCGCTATAAATAGATAGGAATCTTTTTATACCCGTTTTCCGCAATTCAGTGGGATAATTTTCTATTTGCATGATTTTTTGTTTGTATCCATTCTCTTAACCAACAGTATCTATAAAACCGGCAAAGGAAAGAGAATTACTTTTAATGTAATTATTTCTGAATGTCGACAAACGCTATTCATATAAAAAAATAAAGTAATATTACTATGAGTTGAGAATAATTTTATTCCCCATCCCCAAACCCCCACATTTGTCCCCATAACTCACCAATTGTCAATATCTTAGCCCCTTGTAGGCAATTTTGAACAAAATCCCATTTTTTGTCTGTTTATTTCCGGGAAATTCCCTACCTTTGCCGTCCGAAAAATCGGAATAAAAACTAAGTGTCATGGCCAGAGTATGTCAGGTAACCGGCAAGAAACCCATCGTAGGAAACTCCGTTTCCCACTCGAATATTAAAACGAAGCGTCGGTTTCTCCCTAATCTTCAGAAAAAACGTTTCTTCTTTGCAGAAGAAGACCGTTGGGTAACTATCAAGTTATCTACCGATGCACTGAGAACCATTAACAAAAATGGACTGTCAGCTGTTATCAAAGGCATGAGAGCCGAAGGAATCAAAATCTAATTAACCGTACAATTATTACACCATGGCAAGGAAAGGAAACAGAGTTCAGGTAATTCTTGAATGTACCGAGCACAAAACTACCGGCTTACCCGGAACCAGCCGATACATCACTAAAAAGAATAAAAAGAATACCCCCGAGCGTATCGAACTTAAGAAGTATAACCCCCTGATGAAAAAAGTAACTGTTCATAAAGAAATTAAATAATCATGGCAAAAGCAGCAAAAACGGCTATCAAAACTAAAGATCAAAAAGCCGCAGCCGAGGCAAAAAACTGGACCAAAGTAATTAAGGCTGTTAGAAGCCCCAAGTCAGGCGCCTATACCTTTAAAGAGGCTATTGTGCACAAAGACAAAATCAAGGATTTTCTTGCTGAAAAATAATGCCTGAAACAACCACCTTATGGTAAAAAGCTTTCCCCCTTATCTGGAAGGCTTTTTCTGTTTTTAGCCCTTATCCCCATCAACCCCAATTATATGAGCTTCCTCGGAAAACTATTCGGTAAAAAAGAAAAAGAAACCCTCAACCAGGGTCTCCAATCTACCAAAGAAGGGTTCCTTTCTCGCATCAATAAAGCCATCCTGGGTAAAAGCAAGGTTGATGAAGATGTGCTCGACCAACTAGAAGAAGCCCTTATCACAGCCGACGTAGGCGTGGAAACCACCCTAGCCATCATCGACGAGGTTCAAAAAAAAGTGCAGCAAGATAAATATGTAAACACTTCCGAGCTAAACCAACTCTTGCAAAATGCCATTAGCTCTATGTTGGTGGATGTGCCAGATGATACTTTTCACAGTTTTCAGATACCCCCCGATAAAAAACCCTACGTTCTGTTGGTAGTAGGCGTAAACGGCGTAGGTAAAACCACCACCATCGGCAAACTGGCACATCAGTTTAAACAGGCCGGTAACCAGGTGATGCTGGGAGCTGCTGATACCTTTCGCGCTGCGGCAGTTGATCAACTCACCATCTGGAGCGAACGCGTAGGCGTACCCATCGTTAAACAACCTATGGGATCAGACCCCAGTGCCGTTGCTTTTGATACCGTAACAAGCGCCCTGGCTAAAAAATCCGATGTAGTAATTATCGACACGGCCGGCCGTCTCCATAACAAACAACACCTGATGGATGAGCTGGGAAAAATTAAAAGAGCCATCGGAAAAGTAATTCCCGGTGCCCCACACGATGTACTGCTCGTGCTCGACGGATCTACCGGTCAAAACGCCCTCGAACAAGCCAAACATTTTACCGCCACCACCCAGGTTACCGAACTGGCCATCACCAAATTAGATGGCACCGCCCGCGGAGGCGTAGTGTTGGCCATTGCCCATCAATTTAAAATTCCGGTAAAATATATTGGAGTAGGAGAGAAGATTGACGACCTGCTGCTTTTCGATAAAAAAGAGTTCGTGCATAGCCTCTTCTCGTTAGAATAATTGGGATAAATTATTCTAAAACATACCGAATCCCGATTCCACCCCAGCGCCCCTCAAAATACTGATAGCCGATAATATTAAAGGAAGGCTGCCAGTCTAAACTGATATTCAGCGGAGCATTTTTTATTTTATAATCAATCCCCAAAATCCCATCTACCCCAATGGCTATCCCCGATTCACGGGTAGGGTAGCGGGTTCTCCAATTATCACTCCAAATTCCCCAGTGGGCACCCCCACCAATAAACCAATTCAATCCGGGTACTTCGGAAGTAAGTGGATAATATTTTTCATACAATCCCGTAAGCCGAAAACCATCCGAATTGATGTACAACAAGGCCTCCATCCTGGCATCCGCACCCCAGTCTTTTTTATACGAAATAGCCCCAGGAAACATTTTAATGCCCAAAGCCCGGTTATACGAATAATCGCCTTTTTGTGCCAGTGCCGGAAGCGCTAACATCCAAATAAATAATAATAACAGGTATTTTTTCATGGGGGGCTAACAGATTCAACAACAAAATAAGGAAAACTCCACCGAAAAAAATCGTTAATTTATATACCCGAAATTGCTTTGTATATTTGAATATCTATGCACACATTTCAAGACTGGGTTAAACAGTTTGGGGAATATTTTGCCGTATCTCATTTTCCCAAAACACCCGCCACTTTATACGAGCCCGGGGATTACTTTTTATCCTGGGGAGGAAAAAGAATCCGACCCGTTCTCTGCCTAATGGGCAATGAACTATTCAGCGATATTTCTCCCGATGCCTGGCAGGTAGCCACTGCGGTTGAATTGTTTCACAATTTTACCCTGATTCACGACGATATTATGGATGAAGCCCCCCTGCGCAGAGGGAACGAAACCGTGCATAAAAAATATGGCAATAATACCGCCCTACTGGCCGGAGATGTTATGATGATTCAGGCCTATGATTACCTGAGCCGAATGCATCCCAAACACCTACCCGCTATTCTCACCCTTTTTAACACCACCGCCCGCGAAGTTTGCGAAGGCCAACAAATAGATATCGACTTCGAAAAGCAAACGGAAGTAAGTCTGGATGCCTATATCCACATGATTACCCAGAAAACCTCTGTATTACTCGCCTGCAGTCTTCAAATGGGTGCCATACTTGGAGGTGCCAGTGAAGGAAATTGTAAACACCTGTACGAATTTGGTAAAAACCTGGGTATCGCTTTTCAGATTCAGGATGATTACCTCGATGCTTTTGGCGATCCCGAAAAATTTGGTAAGGAAGTGGGTGGTGATATCCGCCAGAATAAAAAAACCTTCTTGCTCATACATGCTTTGGATGTGGCTCCCCCGCAAGAAAAAGAAATGCTGCTTTCTCTGATGCAAAACAATCCACCCGATAAAGTTGCCCGTGTATTGGATATTTTCAGGGCCTGTGGAGTGGAAACCTGGGCACATGCCCTGAAAGAAAAATACTGGCAAGAATCGCTGCAACACCTCGAATCCATTGCTGTACTATCGGCCCGTAAAAAGCCACTGCTCGAATTGGCTTCCTATTTATTACAGCGCGAACAATAGATTCGGTTCTGAATTATTGATTATCTTTCCGTATCATTCACTTAACGTTTCTGTACGAGTAAATTTATTCTGCATGCTTTCATCTTTATTCAGAAAAAAATCCATTGAAAAAATGCGTGCCGATGCGGCTGCAGGCTTCTCAGATGCACATGGCGTTTCGCTTAAAAAAGAACTCGGCGTACGCGACCTTACCTTTATGGGTATTGCCGCCGTTATTGGTGCCGGTATTTTTTCTACCATCGGAACCGCAGCACATAGTGGAGGCCCCGGGATTGTTTACCTGTTTTTTATCACTGCAATCACCTGCGGTTTTAGTGCACTTTGTTATGCCGAATTTGCCAGTCGCGTGCCCGCTGCCGGCAGTGCCTACACCTATGCTTACGTTTCTTTTGGAGAACTAATTGCCTGGATTATCGGCTGGGCACTGATTTTAGAATATGCAATCGGAAACATCGTTGTGGCCATCAGCTGGAGCGGCTATTTTTATAATTTATTGGAAGGATTTCATATTCATTTACCTGCTTGGTTAGCTACCAACCCAACCACTGCCCAAGAAGGC
>JBIINW010000025.1:0-22473 GCA_044337245.1 Sediminibacterium sp.
TGAAAATACAATTGAACGGTAGAAGAACCCTTAATACCCATTTTGTGTTCTTCGGGCCCCTGTGTAAAGCCCTCCATACCCCGCTCAACAATAAATCCGGTAAACTTCTCGCCGTCTATTTTGGCAAAAACCGTGTATACATCGGCAAATCCGCCATTGGTTATCCAGCATTTTTGTCCATTCAAAATATAGTACTTTCCATCCTCACTTAACTTTGCAGTTGTTTTTGCGCTCAAGGCATCACTACCACTATTGGGTTCTGTTAAACCATACGCCCCCTTCCATTCACCGGAGCCGAGCTTAGGGATGTATTTTTGCTTTTGTTCGAGAGTACCAAAATATAAAATCGGCAGCGTACCAATGCCGGTATGAGCTGCAATAGCAACTGAAAAAGAGAAACCACCACCTAACCCTTCATTTACAAGGGTAGAAGTAATAAAATCTTTCGCAAGACCCCCAAATTCCTCGGGAAGAGAAGTGCTTAATAGGCCTTGTTCTCCCGCTTTCTGAACCAATGAAGGCATCAATCCGGGCTCCAGTTTGTCGATTCGATCAATAATTGGCAGCACTTCGGTGTTTAAAAATTGATGGCACATTTCCAGCACCATCTTCTGCTCTTCATTAAAATCTTCCCGAATAAAAGTTTGCTCAGGATAGCTTTCCGAGATAATCCATTCTCCGCCGTGTAATGCTTTTGTAGTTACTGAGGTTTCCATATTGGATAAATTGAGGGGTGATACTATTGTATAAATATTTAATTAACAAGTATGCCAACCGTAAGGTTGTCGTAAACACGCTGAAATACATTTTTCACCACATTAATTTCCTCTCTCGAAATACCTTCCAACGCTTCGTCCATGGTTTGGTTGGCAATTAGGATGGTCATCTCCTGCATCTCAACGGCTGCCTGGGTTAGGCATACCAGATTGATGCGTCGGTCGGTTTTGGATGCCAGCCGCTTGACCAAATGCTGCTTCTCGAGGTTATCTATCAAACGCGTGATACTAGGTTTATCGCGAAAGGTTCGGTTACACAGTTCCTGCTGACTTAAACAATCTTCTTTCCACAGGTGATATAAAACGCTCCATTGCTCGATAGTAATCTCCAATCCTGCCTGCCGAAAATTCTTCTGCAAACGCCGTGCCACAGCTGTGGAGGCCATGCCATTGATAACGCTGTAAAGCTCCCCTCGTTTAAATTGGTTGTTTGGCATATAGTTAGTTATGCAACTATTTTCAAAGTACGTTCGTTTTGAGGAAACAGCCAAAAATTTGGACTTAATTTTTAGGTAAAATGATGGGAATGGCAGGAACAGGTAATAACACTGGATGAATAATATTGTTTTTCTTTGTTGGTATGATGAGTATTTGGATGTTGCTAACCGGGAGCCTATTGGCTGGCTACCTACTACTAATGGGGGTTTACCGGTATTATTTTGTTCGGCTAAAGCCTTTTGATGCAGTAACCTCATCCCTCCCGCCTGTTACCTTTTTTTCGGTAATTATCCCTGCCCGCAACGAGTCGACCCACATTAGGGCCTGCCTGCAATCGGTGGTGAACAATGGCTATCCGGGAGATTTACTCGAAATTATTGTAGTAGACGACCATTCGGAAGATGATACCGCCCAACAGGTTCTGGAGTTACAGTGCACATATCCGCAGATTTCACTGCTCCGATTACAAGATTATCCGGACTGGGTAACCACGCAGGCTTACAAAAAAAAGGCCATCGAACTGGCAATTAGTAAAAGCAAGGGAAGCTGGATAGTAACCACGGATGCAGATGGGGAAGTGCCTGTGAATTGGTTACTACAATTTGATAACTACATACAAAAAAATGAGCCAGTATTTGTGGCAGCACCGGTGATGTATTATTCGCGTGGGGGGTTGTTGCAGGTTTTTCAGCAGCTAGACTTTATGAGTTTGCAGGGTATTACGGCAGCTTCCGTTTCTGCCGGGTTTCACAGCATGTGTAATGGGGCCAATCTGGCTTATCGAAAAGATATCTTTTGGTCGGTTGGCGGATTCGCGGGCCACGAACACTTGGCTAGTGGAGATGATATGTTGTTAATGCATCGGATAAAAGCAAGCTATCCCAACCAAATCGGCTATATTTTTTCCAGAGATTCGATGGTTCTAACCGAACCTGCAGCTAGTTGGGGGGCGTTTTTTCAGCAAAGAATTCGATGGGCAAGTAAGGCAGAGAGCTATCGAGAAAAAAAGATATTTGGGGTGTTGTTGGGTGTATGGTTACTGAATGCGTCGCTGGGCGTGGGTTTGCTTCTGATATTGTTCCAGCAAGTAAGTTGGATGCAGTGGGTGATTGTTGTTTTGATAAAAACCATCGGCGAATTGTACTTTCTTACTCCGGTAGCCCGATTTTTTCAAGCAGAGACCCAAATGGCTTATTTTCCATTTTTACAACCCCTGCATATTATATATACAATAACAGCAGGATGGCTGGGAAAATTTGGTACTTACCAGTGGAAGCAAAGAAAAATTAAAACTGGGGGAACTGCTTTCTAGTGAAGGTCATCTGAACCCGGCCACCAAGCCAATAACATAATGGGCAAAAAAGCTAACATCGAAAAAGCTGCTGTAATGAATTTTTTCATAGGGGATTTTTTAACTAAGACTCAAAATTGGATATTGGGTTTATTGGAGGTAGGTAAGTTTAAGGTGAACTAACCTATTATATCGGTGAAGTGGTCGGGAGTTCCAAGTAAGGAATAATCTCATCTTCAACACAATACCTCTTATTTAAGGATACCCTTACTAATTGAGTTGCTGCCTGAATTAAAAAAATTATGCAAGCGCCGTTTTTTCTTGATATAATTGTTGCCGAAGCAATAAAATGGCACCCAAACAGCTGTAGAAAACCGCGCCCACTTTATCCGTTTCAATTAGGTCGCTCATCAAATTCAACACAACCACCATGGTAAGCATACCCGAAATGGAAAGGGTGATGGTTTTGTAGAAATTACTTTGCAGCTGCGAATACAAACGCTGGAGGGAGAGAAACATTCCGGCGAGCAATGCCAAAAAAATGAACAGTCCAATCAACCCCTGTTCCAGTGCCAGAAGTAGAAAATAGTTATGTACGGTAGAATGTTCGGGATTATTGCTCACCCAGGTTTGAAAGCTACGGAGGGTGTACGGTTTGTAGTGTAAATAAAAGCTGTTAGGTCCAAATCCGGTAAGGGGTTCCCCTGCTAACATACGAACTCCAGCCACCCAGCGATACCATCTTTCTGCTGCCGACACATCCTTCCCCTGAAAAGTTGCCTGCATATGTTGCCGAAATTCAGTGTGAAAATAGGTTTGATCGTGTTCGGGAATAAAGCGAAGATAATTTCGTTCTGTTACCAGCCAGGCTGATAGTACTAGAATAGCAGTAATAGTTATTGCCAAAACAGGCAGCATCCATTTTTTTCTTAGTATAATTACCATGCCTATCCCACAGGGAAGGGCAACCCAAGCGCCACGAGAATACGCCAGCATCCAACCAACAATCCCAACCAGTATTCCTGCCAGTATCCATTTACGAATGGGGGTTCCCTTTTGTGTTAGGTAATAGCAAGCGGCGGCTACTGGAAGCAGTAGGGTTAACAATGCGGCGTAATTCACATGATTTCTAAAAAAGGGCGACATGGCTTTTCGAATATCGAAAAAAGTAAACCCATATAAACCGTGTCGGATAAGCACCTGTAAAACCAATACCAACATAGGTAGTAACCAACAGGCAGCCCATATTTTCCAATCGCGGGAGGTTCGGATAAAATACATGGGCAAAATTACAAAAGGTACGATGTACCAGATTTTAGCCAGCAGGTATTTTATAGAAAGAATTGGCTCGTATGAAAAAATACAGCAAATCGCAATCCAAATCAATTGAATTAGTAAGAGCGTGAACAAACTAGAGCGACCCAATACTTCGGGCAATTTGGCTGGATAACGCAAAAAATAAAATAGTCCGCTTAGGGTTAATAATATCATCAGCAATTCGTCGGGGAAGTCGATGCCCAGGGTTGGTAATAGCTGCCATTCGGTAGAGAGGGGAATACAAATAAATAAGAGCCAGAACAGGGTAATAGATGGCTTGAGTAGGGCGGGAATAAGTGCATAGATAGCCAGCGCGATAAAGGGCACCCCCATCCAGATCGGCTGATATTGCCACAAACCAATGGCCCAGGCACCAGCAAAGATGAACACAAATAGGAGTGTTATCGGGCGCAAAGAAAGTGCCGGCAACTGCATATTATGCCTGATTATTTCGGTGGTAAATAATTACCCAGGCCATACTAAAAATAAGGGCTGCCAGAAAAGTTCCTACTAACACAACTGGTTTATTGGGACGAACGGCAGTTTTATCGGCTTCAGGAGCATCTAGTACAAAAAGTATTTGGGGAACTGCTGACTTGGCTTGTTCTAATTCACCGGTTATTTTAAAATTATCCTCCAGTAATTTTGTAATAGAGGCTACTTCAATTTGAGCAAGCTTGTATTCTGGCGTTGAGGGGCTATGAGAAGTGGTGGCAGCTGCTTTATACTTTTTCTGTAAGCTATCATAAGAAAGCTTCATATTTTTTATTGCGCTATCATAGCGGCTAATGAATACTGATTGTATTCGTAACCCTATCTTAGATCGAAAAGCATCTACAAGCTTTTTACTCGAGTCAGGATTTTTCGACCAAGCAATCAGTTGCAACATGCCTTTTTCGGTAGGTTTGGCATATAATTTTTTCTTGAGTATTTTAATCGCTTTTTGTAAGCGGATAGAGGTATCGGAATCTTTTACAGCATATTCATGCTCCAGTTTGCATTCTTTAACAATGGCACTATAAATTGAATTCCAGTCGTTGGCAGCTTCCATTCGCTCAATATCATTTCCATTCCCAAATATGGAATAGAGGTCTTTGATATTGGGATTAAACAGCGTTGCCTTATCGGCCAGTTGGGGATTTAGGGGGGTTAAGGTAGCTACTGATTTATATTCTGGTGGGATAAAGAATAAAAGCAGAGCCGTTCCAGCTGTAATCAGCAGCGTGAAGAGAAAGATGAATTTTTTATGTTGATTAAGTAAAGGCAGTATATTTTGCAAGTGGAGCATGGCAATCGTGTTTAACTGAAAATACAAATAATTAAGATGCGGGGGCTACTACTATGTTCCTATCGAGACTTTCTTCCAGGGAAATAAAGGTTTCGGTTCGTTCGATGCCCTTTATTTTTTGCAGTTCGTCGTGCAGCACAAAGCGGAGTTGCTGGATATCTTTGCATACGATTTCAGCAAACATGCTGTAGTTGCCGGTGGTATAGTTGAGGCGAACGATTTGTGGAATTTTCTTCAATTCGCGGGCTACGGAATCGTAGAGGGAGCTTTTTTCGAGGTAGATGCCGATAAAAGCGATCACATCGTAGCCCAATAGTTTCAGGTCTACCGATAATCTTTTACCTTTAACTACTTTTAGTTCTTCGAGTTTTTTAATCCGTACGTGGATGGTGCCTCCTGAAACGAATAGTTTCTTGCCCAGGTCGGCATAAGATATTTCTGCATCCTCCATCATTTCCTGAATGATTTGGAGATCGAGTTTGTCGAGATTCAGTTTAGCGCTCATTTTATTTATTAATTTAGATATTATCTAACCAATATGCAATATTATTGAACATTTTCTATATTTTATACATTTTGTTTAAAATATTACCAAATAAAAAACAAAATCATGTAATATTGTATAGTCAATGCAAACGTAATCGAGTACGTTCAATGGTTGACGATACTGTGGGGTGATGAAATTTTTGGCAGACATGCCCTCTTGTCTCGGGGGTGAGGATAATGGGACAAACGTAGTGTAGAGCCGTTCGGGTAGCGATATTCGGGCGACCAGGGTCGACCACTGAACTTTGCGCTATAGCTAACCACCTCGTGGAGGTTCGATCCCTCCCCCTACAGCAACTACCGGAAAATCTGAGGTTCTCAGTTTTCCGGTTTTTTTTGCCCTAATGCTAAAAGAAAAATACATCACGGATAACCTGTCGTAATCTACCCCCATGTATCCCCATAAGAAAGCACCATAACTAATTTTTATGGTCATAAAATTTAGTTATGTTATTTATAAATTAGTCTAATACAAAAAGGCTCGTCCCCCAATTGTTAAGGAAAACAAAAACAGTATTTTCACAATAATACTCTGCAAGTAGAACAATTAACAAAAACCGGGCACAGTAACCGAACTCAACAAGCGGAATCAAATACATTCCACTACTTAGTAGAGATCAAAGTGCCCAGCCGCAAAAAACGCAGTATACTTTATAAATGGCCAGTTTTCTACTTAAGCCATTGCAGCGTTTCAACCGGAAATAACAACATAATAACCTGGTAAATAAAATCTGCTCATTTATTAACACGGCAAATCAGTAACCCAATGAATGGAAAGAAAAATTGAACAGACTAACAATAACTTTTTTAACCAACATTCCAAACCAACTAAACAATGCTTATGCAAAAAAATCGTCTACTCAAATGGATGCTTATGCTGCTCCTTGGCATGAACATCAGCGATGCACTAGCCCAAGGGTTTACTGCATCGGGAACCGTAAAAGAAAGCCAAACCGGTAATCCACTAAGAGGCGTTTCCGTTTCCCTAAAAGGGTCTAAACAGGTGACCACAACGGATGCCAATGGTAATTTCAGTATCAAAACACCAGCTAATAATGCTGTACTGATATTGAACTACGTTGGTTATAAAAAAGCCGAAGTAAATGTATCAGCAGCCAATGCCTCTTCCCTGAGCATCGCACTGGAAGAAGATATAAATCCGCTGAAAGAAGTGGTTATCACAGGTCTTGCCACCAACATCAAACGTTCTAACCTGGCTAATGCAATAACTACCATTTCCGCGAAGGACCTTGTAGGAACTACTCAAATTCAAACGGCCGATGGTGCCCTATACGGAAAAGTTGCTGGTGCCAACATCCGCATGAATTCCGGAGCGCCGGGTGGTGGTATCAACATTCAACTTCGTGGTCTTTCCAGTCTTACACAGGCATCTGCACCCCTAATCGTTTTAGATGGTGTTTATATCAGCAATGCCTTTCAAAGAACAGGTCGTGCATCCGTATCCGGAGCGGGTGCCTCTAACCAAGACGATGGAGCCAACCGTTTGGCAGATATCAACCCTGCAGATATCGAAAGCGTGGAGGTGTTGAAAGGGCCATCAGCTGCCGCTATCTATGGTACGCGCGCAAATGCCGGTGTAATTGTAATTACTACCAAAAAAGGCGCAGCCGGCAGAACCAACATCAGCTTCGGACAAGACATCGGTATGGGCACACCCCTGAAAATGATGGGTGTTGATGACTGGAGCGTAGATAAAATCAACACGTTCTTCCCCGCTGCTAGAAGACCGATTGAATTAACCCGTTTCCAGAATGCATTAACGGCAGGAACCTTTGTGAACTATGAAGACTACTTCTATAATAACACAGCTTCTCTGATGAATTCTAGGCTGAGCATTCGCGGAGGAGATGAAAAAACAAAATTCTTTGTTTCAGGTAATCTAACAAACGAAGAAGGTATCGTTAAAAGAACAGGATTTGAAAGACAATCAATCCGTGCAAACATTGATCATAAAATCAGCAAAAATATCACACTGAGTGCGAACTCAAACTTTATTCGTACAAATACAGATCGGGGTTTCACTGGCAACCAAAATAACTCAGGCGCGAGTATCGGCTACAACATCGCCTATGTGCCCAATTACTTCGATCTTCGTCCCGTAAATGGTGTATATCCTGCCAACCCGTATTTTGCTGAAAACCCAGTAGCAGTTACCGATAAAGGCATCAACAATTCTCTGGTAAATCGTTTCATTCAATCTTTCAACCTCGACGTAAATTTACTTCGTACAGAAAAATCACAATTGAAATTTAGACTGAATGGCGGATTAGACTATATCCAGAACTCTACCAAGGTATACCTGCCCGATGACCTGCAATTCCAGCGCGGACAAGCCAATCCGGGTGATGTACTTGTGGGCAAACAAGAGAGCATGAATACCAATTTCCAGGCAGCGCTCGTGTATAACTGGGAACTAAAAAAAATCAACATGAGCACCCAGGCAGGTATGGTTCGTCTTGACTTCCAGAATAACGGACTATTTAACCGCGGCCGTGGTTTAGCGCCCGGTCAATCCAATATCAAACAAGCTACTGTTCAGGAAGTTGAATCTCAATTCGAAAGCTCGCAACGAGATGTAGGCATATTCGTTCAGCAAGAAGCTAATTTTCAAGACAAGATTATCGGAACTGTAGGTGTGCGGATGGATAAGTCAAACACCAATGGTGACCCGCAAAAATACTTTGCATTCCCTAAAGCATCACTGGCGGTAAACCTAACCAATTTCGATTTCTTTAAATCAAGAACCATTTCCCAACTGAAACCCCGAATTGCTTACGGGCAAACTGCCGGTCCCGTTCCATTCGGTGCAACCTTTACTTCATTGGGCGGAGTAAACATTGGCGGATTACTGGGATCGACCGTTGCCACCAGCATCGGCAACCTGTTGGTGACTCCTGAAAGAGCCATTGAACTTGAATTTGGCGTTGATGCCGGATTCTTCAATAACCGCCTAACATTGGAAGCTACCTACTACATTAAAACCACCAAAGACAACCTGCAGCCGCTTAACCTCTCTCCCGCATCGGGAGTGGTAAGCACGATTAGTAATGAAGCTGAAATGAGGAACAGGGGCCTTGAATTGAGTCTTGCAGCTACAATTATCCAAAAAGAAAAAATCAAGTGGACATCCCGCCTGCTTTGGTGGAAGAACGATGTGCTGATTACCCGCCTCGGTATTCCTTCTTATACAACCGGAGCTTTTGGTACTGCACTGGGCACCTTCCTAATTAGACAGGGTGTAGCGCCTACCACCATCGTGGGAACTCCTTTCGTGTCTCCTGATTTCACAGTTTGGGGAAATGCTCAACCAGACTGGACCTCCTCATGGTCGAACAATATCACTTTCATGAAAAACTTCGAATTCAACTTTTTGATGGAATACAGAAATGGGGGTGATAATGTGAATCTTACTTCTTTCCTAACAGATGGTGGAGGAACTACAAAGGGTTGGTTTGATGATGATAACAAAGATGGGGTTCCCAACGGTCGTCAGCGTCCCCCAGCACCTTATAATAATGCAGGTCGCTGGGTTCAGGATGCCACTTTCCTGAAAATTCGTGAATTGGGCCTCTACTACAACGTACCTAAATCAGCCTTGGGAAAAGCCGGTAACTTTATCCAGCGCGCAAGAGTTGGATTCTCAGGTAACAACTTATTTTTATCAACTAAATACGTTGGTTACGATCCAGAAACTTCCACTTTTGGAGCACAGGCATTGGCAAACAACGTAGATGTTGCCCCTTATCCTTCTGCCAGAAGGCTATTCTTTCACTTACAAATCGACTTCTAAATCATACCAATATGAAAAAGATACCCATACTTATTTTAATGGGAGTTACCCTTTCACTTTTCTCTTGTAACCCCTTTGAGGTAAAAAAACTGGAGGACCCCAATAACCCCAGTGAAGAAAGTGTACTGAACAACGCTTCCAGAAGCCAGATTCAATTTCTGGTAACAGGGCTTGAATCAAGACACAGAGGCTATGTTACCAATATTTCCCAGGCCTGGAATACTTTCGGCAGAGAAATCTGGTACTTGAATGCTTCCGACCCTCGCTTTCAAACGGACTGGTTGGGACAAGCAGGACGTCTCCCCGATGCCGCCTTCTTTGGATTCGGCGCAACCGGTGGGGGATCTTACGCGACTCCTTATCAAACTATTAAACAGGGATATGTATTAATTGAATCTGCACAAAACAGCTCCTTCCTCAGTGCTGCAGAAAAGAGTGCCATTGCCGGTTTTGCAAAAACCATCCAGGCATATCAATTCATCATCCCAGCCAACTGGCAATATGAAAATGGTATCCGTACCGACGTAAAAGACCCACTCAAGCCTGGTGGCTTCAGATCTTATACCGCAGCACTCGGGTTCATTGATTCATTGCTGAATGCAGGAATGGCAGATTTAAATATTGCCGGCACTACCTTCCCTTTCACACTTACTGCAGGATTTAATGGTTATAATACCATTGATGGTCTAAAAAGAGTGAACAGAGCCATTGCTGCCCGCGTGGCAGTGTACAGAAAAGACTGGCAAGCTGCACTAAATGCATTGGGTCAATCTTTTATGAATCTAACAGGTCCATTGAGTGCAGGCCCAGCTCATACCTTTGGTGCACCCCCCGATTCATTTAACCCATTGTTCTATGTACTGGATGCCAACATCAACACTATTATCGTTGTTCATCCCTCCGTACTTGCAGATGCAACTCCCGGTGATACTCGTGTTTCTTCTAAATTCCACCAGCGTTCAGTTCCAGTAACTGTTACCACCGATGCCACTCCGCTCGTAGGAACACATCAAGACAAAAGATGGGCAACCAATACTGCACCGATTCCATTCATTAAAAACGAAGAGTTAATCTTAATCAAAGCGGAGGCGCACGCCCAATTAAATCAAACTGCTGATGCCGTAGCTGCGATTAATATTATCCGCACTGCTGCAGGTATTGGCAATTACACCGGTTCTACTTCCCAAACAGCGCTAATAGACGAAATACTCTATCAGCGCAGGTACTCTCTTTGGGCTGAACCCTGGGGACATCGCTGGATTGATGCCCGCAGATATGAAAAATTAAGCACCATCCCCACCTCCTTCGACAAGGGAACAATTTTCCGTCAATTCCCTCGTACTCAGGCGGAAATAAACTGGGATCTGTATTCTGGAGGCTAATTTCATTTTAGCGCAAAAAAAGAGGTCACTTGACAGTGACCTCTTTTTTTTGCGCTTATTAAAGTTTTGCTATTTAGTTCAAATAAACTTTTTCTTAATATGGGCTTTTGGAAAGTTCAGAACTTTCCAAAAGTTGAGCAGCACTAATTGGTTGAGGGGGTGCGCTGTAGCTGAGAAGGCACCCTCTCCGGCCATGATCTTTCCGGAGCCGGGATGAAGTGTAAGAAGCCTACAATTATAACGGAATGACTTGCATAAAGTTAAGTTTTTTATGCTTATTTGAAAAATGGTTTAACGTTCTTATATCATTTCTTTATCATTTATTTATCATTTATTGGGAAACAAATTGACTAAATTTAGTATCAATATATTATGAAAAAGCCCAATCCTCAATTGTTCTATCAAACCCTTGCGCTAGTATTAATTAGTTTGTGCGCATGCACGAAGCAAGGTAGTACACCACAAAATAATCCTGGCTCAAGTAGCCTACAGGAATTAATCCTTGTGGATCAGCCGTATGGTTCACATCCACGACAAGTATTTGATATTTATTTGCCAGCTAACAGAGATACATCTACCCCAATTATTCTTATGATCCATGGCGGCGGTTGGCAGACCGGTCGAAAGGAAGATCTAAATGGATATGTAAATATTCTACGGTCGAAATGGAAAAATGTTGCGATTGTTAATATGAATTACCGGTATGCCAGCTTTGCCAATAAAACGCATCATCCTGAAATGATGGCTGATATTCAAAGAGCAGTTGATACGGTTACTGCAAGGCTCAACAATTATAAGATTTCCTCTAAAATGGCAATTACCGGTGCAAGTGCAGGATCGCAACTTGCTATGATTTACGCTTATAAAATTAATAGTAAAATCAAGTGTGTTGGTAATATTTTTGGACCCAGCATCATTAATGACTGGAACTGGTATAACAGTACAAACTATATACAAGGAACTTATACAGGAGATGTTCTGTCGGAATATGTTGGCCGAACCTGGGATACCACCGCTTACAAAGCGGTTAGTCCATACTGGAACGTGACTAGTAGCACACAGCCTACCATTAGTTTTCATGGTAACTTAGATCCGATAGTACCCGTTTATCACAGCCAATGGCTGCACTCGAGGCTCCGCAGCTTCGGTGTAACATCGGAGTATTATGAATATGTTGCCTTTCATAGCTTTGACAATACACAGTCGGATGATGTGCTTACTAAGATGATTGCTTTTTTTAAGACGCATCTCAAATAGGATAACGATAGCATCAACCCCACTGTAAGGAAAAAATTTTGGGGCTCGGCGGGCATGCGCCCCGGAGTTCGGTAACCCCTATCTTTCCCCTTATCAAGTGCTACGGAAAAAAATCAGGTTAAAGTTATAATGTTCAATATCCCTATTAATAATCCATTTACCCTCCTACCGAACTTATGCAATTTTTTCACAGGTTGCCAATTCTAACAACACCTCGGATTTATAGATTTTCTTAATGTGTTTTTCGATGGATGTTCTGATGGTATCAAAAAGATCTGCCATTTGATACTAATTTAACCAACCGGTATCTTTTTCGAGCTTACATCAGCATACAAATACCTACTAGGATGGTTGCAACATAGTTGCATATAAACGGCTCCCCAACTATAAAGGTCAAAATTCAGCTCCAATTCTCTTTACAATGCATCCGAGCGAAGAAAGAAAATTGGCTCTAAAAGAAGGCAGGAATAAAAATGTATTGCTTGAGGAACCCATTTATAAAAAAATTTGGTTTATTTTATAAACTACTCTACATTTGTTTTATCAACTGAAAAGAATGAAACATTCCATCCTACTTATAGCTGCTTTATTAATCGGGTTATCACTCTATGCACAAACTAGGGTGCAAGGTTCGGTTAAAGACAAACGAGGTAGAATTATAGCGGGTGCAAATATTAGTATAAAGGGGTCGTATGATGGTACTACTTCAGATTCAGCGGGTAATTTCTCCTTTAAGACTTACGAAAAAGGGGCAGTTATGTTAGTGGCCAATAATATTGGGTTTAAAATGGAGGAAGTTCCCGTTACCATAGGAAAAGATACCTTAGTGGTAGATTTTCTATTAAAAGAAGAAATCAACGAATTGTCTGCCGTTGTGATTACTGCAGGTACTTTTGAAGCAAGTGATAAGAAAAAAGGTACGGTTTTAAAGCCCTTAGACATTGCTACTACTGCTGGGGCCAATGCAGATATATCCGCCACCATTCAAACTTTACCCGGTGCCCAAAAAGTGGGTGAGCAAGAGGGCTTGTTTATTAGAGGCGGAAGTGCAGAGGAAGCAAAAATTATTATTGATGGATCAGTAGTCAATAATTTCTTTTATAGTTCTGTACCGGGTATTTCTCAGCGAGGTAGATTTTCTCCCTTCTTATTTAGTGGAACAGTTTTTAGTTCAGGTGGCTATTCTGCTTTATACGGACAAGCATTGAGTAGCGTGTTGAGTTTAGAAAGCATTGATATTCCTGAAAGAAGCGAAATTCAGGTTGGTATTTCTCCTATTTTTTTAAGTGCTGGTTTTCAGCAAGTAGCCAATAACAAAAAATCTAGTTTTGGATTGAGCTATAATTGGGTGAATTTAACCTTGTATCAAAAATTAGTTCCGCAAGCTCCCGATTTTTTTAATGCTCCTTCTTTTCATACGGTTGATGCAAACTATCGATTTAAAACCAAAAAGAATGGTATGTTTAAAATCTACGCCTATTTTAATTCAGGTGATTTAGGTGTACGTAATCCTTCTCTGGATAGTATTGGTTTAAAAAATGCCTTCAGTTTAAAGAACAGAAATTTCTTTACCAATATGAGTTTCCGTCAATTCTTAGGAAAAGGATGGAAACTCAATACGGTAGCAAGTGTAAGCTATAACAAAGACAATATAAACACCGAAGTTCAAAATCAACAGAACGAAAGAATTCCTGTTGTGAATATCCCTGTAATTGATTATACAAATTTCAACTTAGATGCTCGCCAATGGATGGTTCAAGCACGTGCTGTGTTAGATAAAAGATTCGGTGCCCTCAATACAATTCGATTTGGTGCAGAAGTTTGGAATAATGCAGATAGTGCTAAGTACACCAATTTAGCGGGTACATTCCCAACTAAAATAAGTGATTTTTATACGGCCATTTATGCTGAATCGGATTTGTATTTATCGAATAATGTCGCATTTAGGCCTGGGATTAGAATAGAACACAGTGGATTGTTAAATCGATGGAATATTGCTCCAAGAGCTGCTTTGTCTTATAAACTAGATAAAAACAGTCAATTCAGCATCGACTACGGAGTGTTCTATCAAACTCCTGAAAGAAGATATCTAGTAGCTAATAGTGATTTCAGTTTTTTAAGAGCAGATCATTACATACTTACCTATCAAAATTTATCTACAAATTACACGTTTAGAGTGCAAGCTTTCTACAAAGATTATGTGAATTTATTAAAAACCGATGCGGCGGTTGCAAATGCGGTAAGCACCGAAGGAGTGGGATATGCGCAAGGTGTTGAACTATTTTGGAGGGATAAAAAAACATTCAAAAACTTTGATTACTGGATCAGTTATTCCTATCTAGATTCTAAGAGAAATTACAATAATTACCCTACTGCAGCGATGCCTACTTTTGCTGCCAATCATAGTGGCAGTTTGGTATTAAAAAAATTCTGGGTAAAACAAATGTTCGGAGTCAACTGGAGTTGGAATTGGAGCACAGGCCGACCTTATTATGATCCCAATAACGCCAAAACGGATTTCTTAACAGATCGAACCATTTTTTATAGCACGAATAATTTTAGTGTTAACTGGCTACCGAAATTAGGTAAAGCAAATACAGTTGTAGTACTTGGCATCAATAATGTATTTAATGAAACCCAAATCTTCGGTTACAACTACAGCAATAGGTTAAGAGATCCACAAGGACTTTTGATAAGAGAAGCAGTAATACCACCTGCACCCCGTAGCTTTTTCTTAGGCATATTTTTAAGCTGGGGGGTTGATAGAACCCAACAAAATATTAATGGAAACCTATAATTAACAATATAAACTAAACAACATGAACAACGATCAACAACACGACGAACAACTATGGAAAATTGCCAAAGAGAGAGTAGCCTTTAAATGGAGTTTTGCCAGCTATATTATTGTGAATTGCTTTTTAGTGGGTATTTGGTATTTCACAGGTAATCAGTACAAGCATTTTTGGCCTATCTGGCCCATTTTAGGGTGGGGCATTGGTATTGCCTTTCACTATGTTAGAGCGTATCATGGCAATAGCATTCTTTCTATCGAAAACGAATACAATAAATTAAAAAATAAATAGCCATACCTAAATCAATCAAAAAAAACTACTAATTATGAAAAAATTATTTGTTGTTTTATCGATGTTCTTGATGGGAAATGTGAATGCACAAAAATTTGAAGGTGCTATGGAAAAGGGAATGCTACAATTTAAAGAGGCTAAATCGCCAGAAGAAATGCTGGCAACTTCTGCATTTTTTGAGCGAGTAGCTGATGCGGAAAAAGACAAATGGTTGCCTTATTATTATGCAGCGCAAACACAAATTTTAGCAGCTTGGATGAACCCAAATTCAGACAAAGATAAAGTTGCCGAAAAAGCAAATTCACTTATTTTAAAAGCAGAACTGATAAGTGCAAACAATTCTGAAATTTATTGCCTAAAACAAATGACAGCAGTATTGCAATTAACAGTTGATGCAATGAGCAGATGGCAATCCTATGGCGCTATAGCATCTGAAGCAATTGCCAAAGCTAAGGCAGCTGATGCATCCAATCCACGTCCCTATGTGTTAGAAGGTCAATATTTAATGAATGTTCCGGAAGCATTTGGTGGTGGTAAAGCTGTGGCAAAAAAGATTTTAGAAAAATCGTTAACCCTTTTTGAAAATTTTAAACCTGCCTCTGCATTTCATCCAAATTGGGGTAAAGAACAGGCAACAACAGCATTAGCGGCTTGTCAGTAATTTGTGAACTTGTTATAGCCCCACTTAATTATATAAGGGTATATTTATCTTTTAAATTTTTGTTATGGAAAATAACGAATCCCTATCACCCGTTGATAGCCTGAAGTTTATTGAAAGCATGATTCACAAAGCGCAGAATCGTTTTTCCGAGAATGGAACTTTGTATTTATTATGGGGATGGACGATTTTTTTATGCTCTTTGGTGCAATACTTATCTTTAAAGTTTACCCTTTTTTCTAATGCTTCTTTAATATGGCTGCTGGTTGTTTTTGTGATGATATATCAAATATTTTTTCTCACCAAAAAACAACAAACAAAAAAAGTTATAACCTATACGGATGAAATTATTGGATATGTTTGGATGACATTTGGAATTTGCATGGGCTTGCTTACCATCATCATGAGTAAATTACATGTTTGGATGTTGTTTTATCCCTTCATTTTTTTATTTTATGGCATACCCACATTTTTATCAGGAGCCATCATGCGCTTCAAGCCATTAATGGTTGGGGGTATTTGTTGTTGGCTTCTATCCATTGCAGCATCTTTTATTACAACCATAGAAGTAATTTTATTGTTGGTTCCTGCAGTTTTATTTGGTTTTATCATTCCTGGATATTTACTTAGAGCAAGATTTAAATCAGACTAATATGTCAGAAGAAAAAAAATTAACCGAGCAAGAAAGCATTGAACTGATTTCAGCAATGATTCAGAAAGTTAAAAATAGCTACCACGATACTGGCATTGGCTCTCTTTTATGGGGCACGGTAGTTTTTATTGCTTCCTTTGTATCATTTTTGAGGTATCGCTATAACATTGATATCGGTTTTGATATTTGGTTACTCGTATTGGGAGCAATCATTCCACAAATATATTTATCAATTAGAGAAAATAAGTCAAGCAAAGCTAAACGTTATGATGATGATGCCATCGATACGGTTTGGTTGGTATTTGGCTTAACCATTTTTGGTTTGTCTTTTTACCAGTCTACCGTGGGAGAAACCACAAACAGAATTATACAAGAAGAAGGCTGGGCTATGATGAAACATTATCTTTCTGGAAACAAGGCCGATGAACAAATAAAGCCTTTTACATTAAGTGTTTATTCATTGTATATTTTGATTTATGCTTTTCCCACGCTGGTTACAGGTTTGGTTAAAAAGTTTTTTCCAATGATTATTGGCGCAATCATTACCTATGTTCTATTTATTTTTTCTTGTTTTACAGAATCTCAATATGATATGTTATTGGGGGCAATAGCAGCAATAGTTTGTTGGTTTATTCCCGGAATTATTTTAAGAAAAAAATATTTGGCTCAAAAAAAATCCAATGTTTAAAGAGCTAGACCCCATATTACATTCACAATTGCGCCTTGCAGTAATGAGTTTACTCATTGCCGTGAAAGAGGCTGACTTTAGCTTCATCAAAGAAAAAACAAATGCTACAGCGGGTAATTTAAGTGTGCAAGTTCAGAAACTAAAAGAAGTAGGCTATATTCAAGTAGCAAAACAATTCAAAGATAATTATCCGCAAACTACTTGCAAAATTACTCCCGAGGGGATTTTGGCTTTTGAAGCCTATGTGAAAGCCTTGCAGGAATACCTTAAAGTATAATTACTTGTTAAGTGAAGCATGAAGTTATCAGGAAAGACCTGTTACATCAAACTCAATTATTCACTATTTTTTGATAGAATTTCAAAAAATGTTTGTCAATTAGTCCAGAACTTAATCTAGCCTATATTGGCGGTTCGCTGTTTAGGTCAAATAAGCTTCGATGATAATTTTTTTCTGTTTCATCATTATTTCAAATGAGTTTGCTTTACTCATTAATAATCCTAAATTTTCAGGTAGCACTTGCCACCGAAGTCCAAATTTGTCAATACACCAACCACATTGAACTTCTTTACCCTCCAGCGTAAAATAGTTCCAAAATTTATCTATTTCATCTTGATCTTTACAATTGATTGCAAATGCCAAAGCATCATTAAATTGATGGTGCGGATTGGCTGTACTCATTAAACTGTATTTCCTTTCAAAAATATCCACTTCACACATTTCAGTATTCCCTTTAGGCGTTTCTCCGAGAGAAATGATTCGCCCTGCTTGAAAATTTTCTCCAAATATATTTTGGTAATAGTTGGTTACTTCTGACATTTTACCGCCCTCTCTGTTTGAAACCAAAGGCAAGGAACTATTTTATGTTGTTTCATATCTATATGCTTTGTCCAAATGTAAGCAAGTTATTATCTGGATCAAGCAGCGAAAATTCTTTTTGCCCCCATGATTTCAGCTGCAAATCTCCGTTTGGATGAATAGTTATTTTATTGGTAAGCAATGATTGATAGAAAACATCAATATCATCAGTTCTGATATAAACTTGTCCGTAATTCTCTTTTGGGTCTAAATCCTTAAACTCAAAAAAGTGAATTTCAATATTGTCTTTTGCAACAATTAAATATTCAGGATATTCTCCGAGCGCTTTAAAATTCAATTGATTTACATAAAAATTCTTCGTAAGAACTTTATCCCGCATTGGTAATTTAGGGTTGATGTTAGTAAGCATATTAGTTGAATTTTAAAGTCACTTTTCGAACCGGATATCCTCCATTAACGCCATCTTGCTTTTCTTAAAACTCCCTATCCCTATTTGCCTTCACTCATTATCAGGCGCTGCATACTATCTCAAATGTAGGAATTTTAGGATGACTATAAATCCCCACTCAAAACCACCACCCCTCCTTAGCTATTCCTTAAAGAACTCGTTCTATCCGCAATTATGGAAATTACCGAAAGCGCTGTTATGCCCCACAATAGAAAAGGCCACTTTAGAGTGACCTTTTCTATTCTCCGAATAGTCTCCCATTGGGACTATTCGGTGCGGAAGAATAATCTGTATCATTCACGGCATATTATGATACATGTAATTAGAAGAGATTGACTTGTGTTTATGATGCAGCAATTAATTGATCTAACCGATAGTGTATTGCACTCCGAAACGCATAGTCGCCTCCCGCTTGGGCGGATAGGAAGACTATGCATGAAAGTATTTCCAGCTTTCATATGGCTTCATGCTTGGAAAGCGGTTTAAGTGAAGCAAATACAAGCTAAAATGAAGTTTTATCTTAATATGGGCTTTTGGAAAGTTCTGAACTTTCCAAAAGTTGCGCCGCCCATAACGAGCAAGGACCACTTTTCAGTGGCCCTTGCTAGTATTATTGTATGTTACTGATTGACTAATTCCAACGAGGTAACATTTCTACGCGACGATTATCTTGTCTGCCCTTAGCTGTTTTATTATCAGCTACTGGCTTCTCACTTCCGTAACCAATAGAAGTCATTCGATCTGCTGCAATTCCTTTACTAGTAAAGTACTTCATGATTGCATTAGCACGCTTCTGAGACAGCGCCTTATTTACTTTGGCAGATCCTGTATTATCAGTATGTCCTTCAATATCCACTTTTAACGTTGGATATTTATTCAGCATATCCAATGCATACTGTAATTTTTGAGGAGCCAATTTAGGATACGCAAATTTATCGGTACCCGTTACAAAATAAATGCTTTTAGCAGCTACTTTTAAATCAGCAGCCAGATCAGGACAACCACCATTGCTAGCAACACCGGCAACGGTAGGGCATTTATCTTCTTCATCATTTACGCCATCTCCATCAGAATCCGGAATCGGACAACCCTGGTAACGAGCTAAACCTGGAACAGTTGGGCATTTATCTTCCTCATCGTTAATACCATCTTTGTCGGTGTCTGGGATAGGACAACCCTGGTATTTAGCTAAACCTGGAATAGTAGGACATTTATCCTGCTCATCATTGATACCATCTTTATCAGTATCTGGGATAGGACAACCCTGGTATTTAGCCAAACCTGGTACGGTAGGACATTTATCTTCTGGATCGATGATACCATCTTTATCAGTATCAGCAGGAGGTGGTGGAGGCGGAGGAGCTACCACAACCGGAGGCGGCGGCATGATTTTTTTGCCAAATAATTTAAACTTTAACCCGAACTGGAATCCTTCATTAAAAAAACGAGGAACCAGGTTTGGATTGGCACCGTCTTTCATATCATTTAAGCCGGCAAAATATCTAGCATAAATCTGCACTTTCTCATGAGGGAATAATTCCAATCCAACCGTAGCGGCTGTGCTGAAAGCCTGGAAATTTCTTTTGAAATAAGGCTGCGAATTATCGTTCTTCAAAGTATTATTGAAGTCGAGCTGCGGCCCGAACAATATAGCCAGCTTCTCGCTTGCACGTACTTTAAACAACAAAGGATACGACTGGTACTGAATGGTTCCAGCAAATTGCTTTACAATACCAGATTCAGATTTCAGACTGTACTTTAATACAGAATACTGTGCCTGTGGTTCGAACGACAATACATCATTCAATGGGATATTCAACCAAACCCCCCCGGCATAACCTACCCCGTACTTGTAATCAACAGAGGCTACATAGCCACCATCTGTAACGCGAAATTGAGACAAGTTTAAAGCACCTAATAAACCTCCAGAAACAGTATAACGGGGCTTTGGTGCTTTTTTTACGTTGGTTTGTGCCTGCAATTGTACCGCTACTAATGCGATAACTGCGAGCAATAACACTCTTTTAAACATAATTATTTTGTTTTATTTGGAGCAAAGTTAATTAAAATGGGAAAACCTTAAACAGAATTTTATGATCTAATTTCTAAAAAGCAACAAGTTTGTAAGTGTTTGCCAATCAATGGATTGCCTGCATGAATCCAATTGACGCATTTTACCTCCTAAAAAATTTCTCCGGTTTCTAAATCCGGCAGTTAACTGGTGCCATAAATGCCCTGCCAGCTTTTCAATTGAATTACACCCAATAAACTTACAGTCACTTACTACTTTACACAGGCTACTTTTTAGCAACCGGCCTAAAAGTAAATGCCTGTCCGCCTACCGATAATTCATACATCAATCCGGCTTTTGGCTGAACAAAAACAACCATGCCATCCGTGAATTTTACGTTAGCGGCAGTGCCCTTATCCAATGCTATAGCCGACACTTCGCTGGAGAGCTTAATTTGACTGTTCCTGAATTTTTCCATCACAGCACTGTTCTCAAAAAATATCACTTCACGAAAAGCTTGTCCGCCTGCCTGTAACCCCACAGTAACTTGTTTTAAGCTGGCCATCCCCACTAAATTTCCTTTCTCATACACAGCACCATTACCAGAAGCTCCGCCAATTCCCAAACCACCTTTTCCTACATTGGGAAATATCACATACCCAAATGAATTGGTGAATAAGGTTTCCATCCATTTGTCTTTTTTGATAAATTCAACCCGGGCAGTTTCGCTATCTGTAATAATCATCTGATCGTGCGAAGCTTTTTGTGCAGTAAGATTTCCGAATAAAAAAAATACCCCTAAGGCCAACAAAAGAGTTGTGTGTTTTTTCATTTTTTTCGTTTGAAGTAAGATGAATAGGATGCTAAAATTTTCTAATAAAACAAATATGTACGGCTGTTTCCCGGTATTCGGTATAGGTATAGCCATTATAGAAATTAATAACATAGGCTCCTTTCTCATCTTCTTTAGAAAGCTGGGAAGTCCAGTAATTTCCTAATGGCAGGTTGCTAATGAAAGTGCGGCTATTAAACACTTTCAGTAAATCATCTTTTACCGGTAAGCGCCAGTCATCAAAGCCGCCGTCGCGAACTTCTTTGGATAAATTGGCGGCTTCCTCCCACTTTACCATTTTTCCCATACTCGATTTGGCAACTAATAAACCATGAGGATGCTTTTTTTCGTATCCCAAATCACCCGGCTGCAACAGGTAGGCAACTACACCGCCCAGGTATTCATCTCCTATTTTTATTTTTTGCCCGGCAACACTTACCACTGAAAAAACAAAAATTGAAAGTAAGAAAGTTTTCATACACATACAATTTTGAAAAACGAACAACTGTCTTGTATAAAATTACCATTTTTTAGGCAGGCTTCCTATTTTCAAAATACATGAATTTGGGCAGGCAACTGGTTACCCACAGCGGTATATAGCAGAAAGCATGTAAATTACAGGCATACATTTTTAATATGTGCTACTACAATGGCATACGGGTAAGTAAAGAGGAATTCATCCGATTGAAAAATATGGAAGTGCCGGTAAATAATCAGGACTTGTACTGTGCGGTTATGAGTGGATTTGAATACGCCAACTGGCCGATATTGATTCCTGCAGCGGATGGAAAAAGTATGGAGCTGAGTTTTGCCCACTGGGAGCTAATTCCATATTGGATTACCGACCGCAAAGCCCTGGCCGAAAGCAGAAAAAAATTCACTACCCTAAATGCAACCGCCGAAAAATTATTAGAAAGCCGCATGTTTAAATCGGCTGCGTTACAAAGACGTTGTTTGGTATTGTCGTCCGGATTTTTTGAGTGGCGACATTGGGCACCTGCCGGATCAAAAAAAGCACTTACCTATCCCTACCATATCACCGTTACCGACCAGCCTTATTTTTTTATGGCAGGCATCTGGCAACCCTGGACGGATCGGGAAACCGGTGAAACCTTCTCCAGTTTCGCCATTGTAACTACCGCAGCCAATTCGCTGATGGAACAGGTACACAATAC
>JBIINW010000152.1:0-6657 GCA_044337245.1 Sediminibacterium sp.
CCAATACTAGAAAAGTATTGATGCTGGGATTTATGAATGCGGAAGCCTGGGAAAAAACCCTTCAAACTGGACAGGTAACCTTTTTCAGTCGCTCGAAACAGCGCTTATGGACCAAGGGGGAAGAGAGCGGTAATTCACTGGAACTGGTGTCGCATGCCCTGGATTGTGATGCCGATACCCTGTTGGTGCAGGTGAATCCCAAGGGGCCGGTTTGCCATACCGGGGCAGCTACCTGCTGGAATGATACCAACACAACCGGAAACTTTTTGGAAGCCCTGGAACAGGTTATTGAAAGCCGGAAATTGGCCGATCCGGATAGCTCATATGTAGCAAAAATGTATGCGAAGGGATTGAACAAAATAGCCCAAAAAGTGGGGGAGGAGGCCGTTGAGCTGGTAATTGAGTCGAAAGACAATAACCCTGAGCTTTTTTTAAATGAAGCGGCAGACTTGTTGTTTCATTATTTACTTTTGCTTAACGCGAAAGGTGTTAATTTGCAGAAGGTAACCGATTTGCTGCAAGAACGCCATCGAACCGCATAAATCTGTATAACCCTAGTTATAAAAATATCATCCATGAAAAAAGGATTATTACTTGTTTTTCTTTTTCCCGTTTTGGCATTTGCACAAACCAAAGAGCCCTTTGTGCTGAAAGGATATGTTACCGGATTAAAAGATAGCATTACCGCATTTTTAATGAATGCCAATACCAGCAGAACACTGGCAACCGGAACCGTTGTTAATGGCAATTTTACCCTGAAGGGAAATGTTCGCGAACCGGATATGTTTCAACTTGGTTTTATTGGCTATAATCAAAGCACCGAATTGTTTTTACAAAACGATCAGGTAGCCTTGAATGGTGATATCAATAACCTGCCGGCTGTTACTGTTACCGGTTCTGCAGTGAATGATGATTTTTCGATGTTTAAAAAACAATTCATTCCATATATCAATCGCTTACGCGAATTGGGTGCTGCTGTGAATGCTGAAACCAATCCCGCTAAAAAAGACTCCCTGATGAAGGAATATAATGTTGTTCGCCAACAGGCCGCAGCAGCTACTAACCTATTTATTCAGGCTAAACCGGCTTCTCCGGTAAGTTCGCTGGTATTGGCAGTGATGATGGGCGGCTTTGATGGTGTTGCAGATGTAGAAGCTAAATATGCCCAATTGCAACCAGCTGCTAAACGCGGATTCTATGCACAAAATATTGAAAAAACAATCGCAGAAGCTAAGCAGGCCCAAATTGGTCAGGTAGGAACCCAGGCAGTAGATTTTACCCAACAGGATGTAAATGGAAAACCGATTGCGCTTTCTTCTTTCAGGGGTAAATATGTGCTCATCGACTTCTGGGCTAGCTGGTGCGGACCTTGTCGCGCAGAAAATCCCAATGTGGTAAATGCTTTCAACCAATTTAAAGGTAAAAACTTTACCGTATTGGGTGTTTCTCTGGATAATGCCAAACCGAATTGGTTGCAGGCCATTCAGGCAGATAATTTAAGCTGGACCCATGTGAGCGATTTGCAATACTGGAATAATGCTGTGGCGCAGTTGTATCGCATCGGTAGCATCCCTGCCAATATTTTGGTTGACCCCAACGGTAAAATTGTAGCACGCGACCTCCGTGGAGCAGACCTCACACGCAAGCTGGCCGAACTGCTGGGTCAATAAGCGATTGTATCCGATAAATTAGAGAAATAGGGATAGATATTGGTCTTCGTCGTAACCAACTATCATCACTTTGCCATCCTTTTCAATCACAGGGCGTTTTATTATACTGGTTTGTGTGCTTAATAACTGAAGGGTACTTTTTTCGGTTTGCACTAGTTTTTCATTTCCTTCACTGTTCTTCCTCCAGGTGGTTCCCTTTCGGTTGATGAGCAGTTCCCAGCCAACCTGTTGCGCCCAGATGGTAAGCTTTTCCGGAGAAATACCCATTTTTTGATAATTATGAAAAGAATAAGGAATTCGATTTTGGTCGAACCATTGTTTCGCCTTTTTTACTGTGTTGCAATTAGGAATTCCATAGATAATATACATACTTCACCGATTGAGAATGCAATAATAACCGGGAAACACATTTATTCCAAGTTTTGATGGTATTGTTTTACTTTCATTAATTATCTTCTGCTGGCATGCGTTTTTTTCTCTTTATTATATTATTATTCAATGGGTTACAAGTGTTAGCCCAACAAAAAAAAGCTTCAGAGCCGGCAGGGGTTCCCGTATCAGGTTTGGTTCAGGATACCCGTTCTCATTTGGGATTGGCACAGGCCACTTTACTATTTACAAATAAGGAAGATACCTTGCGTAAATATAGACTCTTAGCAGATGCGCAAGGCAAATTTTTAATAAGTACACTTACACCCGGTAAATATCAGTTGCTTATACATCAAATAGGCTATCATCCCTTAAAATTAGATAGTATCAACATTCCTGAGGGAAACAATGAATTTTTTTTAGGCACCCTTCAGTTACAAGCGAGTGATAACGGATTACAAGAAGTAGTCGTAGTAGCCGAAAAGCCAACAGTGGAAGAAAAAGACGGAAAAATTATTTATTCTGTTGGCGAATCAGCTATGAATAATGGAAGCAATGCGGGCGAAATGTTACGGAACATGCCCATGTTGAATGCGCAGGCAGATGGAAGTATTATGTTAATGGGAAGAGTGCCACTTATTTTAATGGATGAAAAACCTGTGAATGTATCGGGTCAGCAGCTGGCAGATTTATTAGAAAGTTTACCAGCCAGTGTAATTGAAAAAGTAGAAGTAATGCAACGCCCTCCCCCAGAATATGCCAGTTATCCGGGCGGTGTAATTAATATTGTTACCAAAAAAGGTAGGGTTGGTCAATTTGAGAAAGTGTCCGTAAGTGGGGCCACAAGAGGAGAGGGCAGCCTTTTTGCAACCTATGGATATAGGTCGGGAAAATGGTCTATTAATGCAGTTGGAGGTGCTGCAAGCAGGGTTTCACTGGGTAGTGGATGGAGCCAGCGAACGAACAAGTATGCGGATTCAACCAATTATTTACATACGCAATCTAGTTTTAGTAATCGCAGTTGGTCTCCCAATGCTCGATTTCAAGCAGAGTATTCGCCTAGTAAGTACAAAACCATCAGTTTAGTTTATCAGGGAAACTGGAATTATGCCGATAACTATAGTAGTATTTTATATACCAATATAAATCGTTTCGAGCAAGCATATAAGGCATCCACCAGAAATAATGCATTTAATGGCGATGGAAATGGACAGGCATTTTCAGGTTCTTATCAATGGACTGGTAAGCGCCCCGCAGAAAAATTGCAATTGTTCTCTGGAATACAGTTAAATAAAAATTTTAATGATCGGGATTTTTTTCAGCAATATTTAACGGGTGATTTACTGCCCACTGGCGCAGATTCTACGCAATGGCAGGTAACCGACCTGTTTACCAGAAGTGGATTTACGAACCTGTTTTATACCCGCCCCATCGACGACTCAGCTAGGCACCTTATTACCTCCGGGGTAACGGTTTCTTCTAGTAGGGTGCATAATGTACTTAATTCAGGTTATCTAAGAAAATCAGATCTTACTGATGTGCCACTGGATAAATTAAGTAATGATTTCTTTTTTCGCCAACAGATTGTAACGGCCCGTTTAGGGTGGATTTGGAATTGGAAAAATCAATGGAAACTGATGGCGGCTTTTCAGATGGAATATACTGCCAATGGATTTACCTTTCAGAAAGGCAATGCAGCGAATGCAAGTAATGATTATGTGCATTGGCTTCCCTCTTTTTCACTTCGTAAAGAGTTTACCCGAAGGCTGAATACCACTGTTGGCTTCCGGCAAACCATCCGCCGGCCGGGTATCGGTGAAATGAATCCTAGTATTGATTATTCCGATCCATATAATATAAGATTCGGAAACCCTTTTTTACAGGCTCAGTTAACCGAAATGTACGATTGGAATATCAGTTATAATATTTCCAAAGTTAGCTTTAGCGGAACCCTGGGATTTAACCAAGTAAAAAATGTATATCAACCCATCCGAACACTGGCCGATAGCGGCAGAACGTATACTACGTATCAGAATATTTCTAATCAACAAGAGTATCAAATTAATCTCTGGTCGGGCATTACCATCAGTAAAAAATTCCGGCTGAATCTCAGTACTGGCTATACCTATCAACAATACAGCGAAACCCAAAAAGTTCTTTATAAGTACCGCGATGGAGGAAGCTTTTCTGCGGGACTCAATTATAGCTATGCACCTAATCCGCTCACCTTATTAGAAGCCAATAACCGATTTACCAACTGGGCCAGTCCCCAAGGCGTTTCCCGCAGTAATATCAATATGAGCTTAGGGATACAAAGAAAAATGTTTAAAAAGCAAGTGACCGTTGGATTGCTGGCAATAGATCCATTTCGTATTCAACGGTATCAAAATACAACCTATGGCCCTAATTTTTCCATAGAAAGTTATAGTGAAAGCATCACCCGCAATTTTCGACTTACCGTAAGCTGGCAAATCAGTAAGAATGTGGTTAAAAGCAAACTAACCCAGCAACAAAAAGAAGAAGCTCTTGAAAAAATGGGCGGTCGTAAGTAATTTTTACAAAGTACGCACGCTTAACAGGTCGGGGTATTTTTGGGCAATCCAACTTTCACCTGCCGGCTGCATCCAATGATGTATCCAGTCTTGCAAAGTAGCTACTAAATTATTAAAATAAAGTGTTTCTGCTTGGATGGTTTGATTTTCCATTTCTTTTGGTAAATCACTCATATCCACCAGACTTACTTTATCCTGCACCCAAAATGCTAACGAACGGCGGTTGAAAAAATCAGTATTCCATACTTGTTGCAGCTGTTTTATAAAATGTACCGAGCTATCGGTGCTGCATCCACTTACCTGCGTATGGCTTTCATCTGCTACCAAAATAATAAATTGGTCGAATGCAATCAGTCCAGTACCCTTTACAGCTGATCCGTGGGCCGTCCAACCCGAAATAAATTCATCGATACTTTTTTGAATTTGCTCCGATTCTGCACTAGTAAATGGTCTACTGCTTTGGTAAATCCATATCCGAGAAGAAGGAGAGAACTGCGGTGGAATGAGGTGAATGGGTATTATGTTTTCCATATTAATGGCTTGATGCGGTTGAAGGCGCTTCTAAACTCATGGCAATCATTTCGGCAATATCCAGTACTGTAACGGAAGCTTCTTTTTCGTGGTGCTTTACGCCATCGGTTAACATAGTATTGCAAAAGGGGCAGGCAGATGCTATCCATTGTGCCCCGGTTTCTATCGCTTCGGCAGTTCTTTCAACATTCACACCCCCCTGCCCTTTTTCTTCTTCCTTAAACATTTGTGCCCCTCCGGCACCGCAGCAGAGTCCATTGGTGCGGCACCGTTTCATTTCAATTAATTCAGCATCGAGGGCCTCTAGCACTTTACGCGGAGCTTCATACACTTGATTGGCACGGCCTAAATAACAGCTGTCGTGATACGTGATTTTTTTACCGGTAAAACTACCCCCTCCCTGCAATCGTAATTTACCGGAAGCTATTAAGTCCTGAATCAGTTGGGTATGATGTATAACTTCATAATTACCGCCTAATTCGGGATACTCATTTTTTAACGTGTTAAAGCAATGCGGACAAGTGGTGACTATTTTTTTAATACCATATCCATTTAACACCTGAATATTCTGATAGGCCATCATTTGAAATAAAAATTCATTACCCGCTCTGCGTGCCGGGTCGCCTGTACAGGCTTCTTCCTTGCCCAAAATGGCCCACGACATACCAACCTGATTGAGTATGGTAGCAAATGCTTTGGTAACTTTTTGGGCTCGCTGATCAAAGCTACCTGCACATCCTACCCAAAATAAAATTTCCGGTGTTTCACCTGCAGCTACACTTGCTGCCATCGTTTTCACTTGCATAGCTTGATTCTTTTTAGTTGGATATGGAAAATAATAATGGGTATTTTTTGTTCAAGGGTAACTGATTGTAATTTTTTACTTTATCTACTCTATCCAGGCATCCCGAGTATCGGGTGAAAACTTCCAGGGAGCAAAATTGTTTTCTATATTGCTGAAAGTGCTGTTCCATTCCTGTGGTGCATTGCTCTCTTCCATAATAAGGGATCTTCTAAGCTCTGTAATTATATCCAATGGAGATATGCTAACGGGGCATTCCTCAACACATGCCATACAGGTAGTGCAAGCTCTTAGTTCTTCTACCGAAATATAATCGTGCAATAAACTTTTTCCATCGGGCGTCCATTCGCCTGTTTTGCTGAGATGCTTACCCATTTCTTCCATACGATCGCGGGTGGCCATCATTATTTTTCTGGGGCTTAATTTTTTTCCGGTTAGGTTAGCCGGACAAGCAGCAGTGCACCTGCCACATTCAGTGCAACTGAAAGCATCGAGTAAACTTTTTTGACTAAGCGCGGGAATATCTTTGGCACCAAAATGTTCGGGGGGGGCAGCATTGGAAGGGGCTAGTTCGGGTTGCATAGCATACAATACTTCCCGCTGAACGGCCTCCATATTGGTAAACTTGCCAGTCGTGGTAAGGGGGGTATAGTAGGCATTGGGAAATGCCAAAATAATGTGGAGGTGTTTAGAGTAGGGCAGATAATTCAAGAAAGCAAAGATGCCGAGAATG
>JBIINW010000151.1:0-6657 GCA_044337245.1 Sediminibacterium sp.
CCTGAATACGAACATGCCCCGGCTACTTTTACTGCCCCAAACATGACCAGCTGGAAATACTATAAAAAAGTAATGGAGGAAAGAAAAAAGAAAAACGGATAAGAAAAGTGTTAGGCAAAAAAATACCCCCGAATCCGGGGGTATTTTTTTGGGAAGAAAGTATTGATTAAAAATCAAATGAGATATAAGCTATCCATCTTCTGGGTAGTTGTAAATAACCCTGCGACCAGATAGACACTCCATTGTTTACAAAGTTAGGAGTGGTTTGCAGCTGACCCATTGCGGTGCTGTTTTCCGCTAAACCGGCTATTTGTTGTAAGCCCTGTCTGTTACCCAGGTTCTTACATTGTAATCCGATTTTGATATCTTTCTTGCCACCTACAGTTAATTTGGCATAACCGCCGGCATTTAATACCGTTAATTTACCAAGGTCAATCAAATTGGTCGCATCTGCATAGCGGGTACCAATTGCATTGGCTGAGAAATCGAAACCAAACCATTTTCCCTGATAGAGTGCAAATGTGTTCCATATATAGTTAGGAACATTGGGTAAACGATTGCCCACCACATCGATTGAAGTTTGGTTATTGGCTTCGTTAATTACCTTTAACCCAAATAGATTGCCATTTACGTCAACATCAGGAAGATTCGATTGTCTTCCAATGATTCCTCCAGAAGCACCATTCGAAATTTTGAAGTTGGTGAAAGTGGCATTTTGTAAAGTTACACTGGTTCTAAAACTAAATCCACGTAATACCTGTGTGGGTGCCCATGAAAACGATATTTCAGATCCCATGATACGATTCGTGCCAAATGGCTTAGAAACCAGCAGTCCATTTTCAAATATGGAAGCGAGTCGGTTTTTGATAGTATTATGATAGAAAGAAAAATCAAAACCAAAATCTCCGGCCTGTCCCTTAAAACCTCCTTCAAAAGAAGTGATGATTTCATTACCGGATAAGCCACCGGGTAATCTCAGCAGCGTGCTGGCTGTTGCATTATTTGCGGTAGGACCCACATATTCCAAAGAAGTAAATGCGGTATAGTCCGGCATGCGGTAAGAGCGATTTGCATTCGCATACAAGGCAGCATTTCTGCTCAGCAGGTAATTTACGCCTAACGACAATGAATAATCACCGAAACTTAAAATACGGGTGATGGCACTATCAAAAGGCGCTTTGGTTTCACGCAGATCCATATTCAGCCAGTCGTAACGGGCGCCTATATTAACAGTAAGCTTATCGTTAAACTTAACCTCATGTCCTGCGAAAATAGCATTCACCTGCTCGTTGTAGCGACCTCTTCGGGTAATGCTACCTCTTTGTGGAGTAGCACTGGCATTCGCAATGGTAATATTCAATGGAATTGAAGTAACTGGTGATAAAGCCAATCTGCCTGGAATAACCCCATTAATTAATTGTAGGTTATAAGGATCTGCCGGGTTTACAAAATGAGAATAACTATAAGTGGTTGGTTTCAGGTTAGTATTTGAAAAATAGTATCCAATCTGAAATACTTGTCTTTTCCCATTACCCTGATTCCATACTTTTTTCAAGCGCAATTCATTCATAAAATCATCATCGTACGAATCGCCATCAAGCATCAAACGGAAAGCGCCTCCGGAAGAAGTATACAAAGTTCCCGGTGTGAGGGGAGTGGGTAATACCGCAGTAGAATACAATCCATTACTATTATAGAATGAAGGAATGGAGAATGGATATTTTGTTCCACTATACAAACTTTGAAAACGAAACTTATTTTCAATGGTCCAGTTTCTTCTCAGATTTCTGTCGAAAGAGAAGTTAAGTTGTATGTTTTTGCTGGTATTGTTGTTGGAAAGCTGCTCATTGATATTACGGGTAATTTGTTGACCATTCGGATCCAACACCGGAATACCTCCCGGACGTGGTAGGGTGGCACTGCTTCGGGTTCCGAATACGGAGTAGGTTTGATTGGTAAAGCCCGGGAACAAGAACGTATGAATGTTCTGCCAATTGCCAGGTAATTTTTTGGTTACTGGATCGATGGGAACATCGGTGAGGTTTTGGAAACTGTAATTACTAAAGATAAAGCCCAGTCTGATTTTACCTTTTTTGTCGGGGTTGATAAAATCAAAGTTTCCTCTCAGTTGCCAGCCATGATCGTTATAGCCGGTTTTTCTAAAACCACGATCATCTACCGTCCATCCACCGATATTGTAACGTACCAGTTTATCTTTAGACAAGGAGCCATTCAGGTTCCAATCTAGCCGGTAGTTCAGGTAGTTGTTATCGGTATGGATATTATCGTACCGGCTGAATTTGAAAGAGCCGTGTGTATCTTCTCCACCGGTTTTGCTGATAATGTTTACAACCCCTGCAGCTGCCGAGCGACCGTATACTGTTGCAGTACTTCCTCTTACTACTTCAACTTTTTCTACGTTATCGTCAAAGCCAAATCCGGCATCTGGTAAGCGTCCGGCACTACCAAAAGCGGGTAATCCATCTATTAAAATACTGGTATACACCAATCCACCTAGGGGGTTACCATCGGGAAAGCCCCTGATAACAATGCCCCCTCTTCTGCCCTGTGAATTATTGGCAAATACGCCGGGTGTTAAGGTTACCGCTTCGGCAAAGCTTTCTGGCTTTATGGACTTCAACACTTTATTGCTGATAATGTCTACAGCCTGCGTAGCTTCAATCTTTCGAGTGGGTTGCCGCCCTGCAGTAACACTCACTTCATTCAATTGATTTACTTGCTCCTCCAACCAAACATCTACTGATTTACGGTTGTTCAGATCAATTTGTTGGGTTCTGTGGTTAATGGCACTAACCGTAATACGGGCAGTTGCAGAACTAACCCGGATAGAAAAATTACCGGATTTGTCGGTGGTTACGCCGTTTTTAGTGCCTTTTTCTTGAATGGTGGCGCCTTCAATGGCGGCCTTATCTTCTTTATTAACCACTTTTCCGGTAATGGTAACCTGCGCATAAAGCGTGGGTATCAGAAGCAGGAAAAATGTAGACAGGCCAATGATTCTTTTCAGCATTTTCATATGCATAAAAATGGTTTTGGGTGGTAAATAAATGAAAAATAATTAGTTAACCTTATTAACTATTTTGTAAAATAGCATTTTATCTCGGTTTCACCAATAAATGAACTGATTTTTTCCCCGTTGAATCAACTAAATGATTATTTTCATCCGATTGTAGTGTATAAAGCCCTGTTTTGTAAGCAGGGAATTTTTATTCGAGGCCTTATGGGGGGCTATTAATAAGTGAGTTCAGTTTTTTGATTAATTGATTGACAACGAAATAATTGTATGAAAAATACCAACTCAGTCCCAAGCGAAAGTTTACCTATTTTAATGCGTCAATGGATTTTGAAAGAGCGACCCGATACCCGCGTAGAGGAATCTAACTTCCAATTGGTACATGCACCTGTTCCCGCCATTCAACCCGGTGAGTTACTTATCCGGGTTTTGTATTTGGGTCTGGCACCGGTTATGTTACGTTATATGCGCAACGAGACCAGCTTCGAAAAGCCCTTGGCTTTGGGAGATGTGATGATGGGTAGGGGGGTAGGCGAAGTAATCATGAGCAATCATCCCGATTACCGGCCTGGCGACATCATTCAGGCAAAAATGGGATGGAGAGAGTATGCGGTGGTAAATGCCAATGACCCCTATTATTTAATCTATCGAATGCAACATGCCGACCTGCCCCTTTCCCATGGCATAAGCAGTTTGGCCATGAGTGGCTTTACCGCTCTAATCGGTATGCGTGATATCGGACGAGTAACTGAAGGTAACCGGGTACTGGTTTCCGGGGCAGCCGGTGGAGTGGGAAGTCAGTGTGCCATGGTGGCCAAAGCCCTGGGAGCCTCACAAGTAGTGGGTTTGGCGGGATCAAGTACCAAGTGTAGTCAATTGACTGATCAACTGGGGTATGATGCAGCCATCAACTACAAATCCGATTCGGTGGAATCTCAACTCGATCGATTGTTTCCCGATGGAATTGATGTTTATTTTGATAATGTTGGCGGAAAATTACTCGATGATGTTCTCATGCGTATTAATCGCCGAGCCCGCATAGTAATATGCGGAAGAATATCCGAATACCTATTGCCTATCGAGCAATACCATGCGTTTAAAAATATCTACCGGATTGGGCTGCAGGATGCTAAAATGGAAGCTTTTTTTGTGTATGATTATACCCGCTATTTCACGGAATATGAAAATACCTTGGCGAACTGGATTCGTGAAAAAAAACTTAGGCCCTGTGAACATATTTTACAAGGTATTGAACAGATGCCCCGGGCCTTGATGAATCTTTATGAAGGCGTAAATATTGGCGTAATGATGGTTAAATTATAAAGGCTAAATCCCCAATCTATATGCAGGCAATAAAAAAAATATACCCTTGGATCATGGTTTTGCTGGCTTTAATCACCATCACCATCAACAGCGGCATGAGCGCTTCCATCACTTCTATTTTTGATACCTTTTTAAAAGAGACCTTTCAAATTGATAATCAGCATCTGCATTTACTTAAATGGCGCGATGCGATTAGCGATATCACCGCCGCATTTTTTGTTTTAGTTGCCGGCATTTTTATTGACAAGCTGGGTCCTAAAAAAGTGATCATCTTCGGCTCATTGGTATTGGCTGCTACTTATTTACTATACAGCTATACCCAAAGTATCTACCAGGTGTATGGTGTACATATTTTACTTGCCATCGCTTTGGTTACTTCCGGAAGTATACCCAACATCATCCTGATATCTTCGTGGTTTAAGCAAAAACGAGGATTGGCCCTTGGAATAATATTAACCGGCACTAGCCTAGGTGGATTTATCGCCACCCGGTCTCCCCTCGTATCCTATATTCAGGCGAACGGATGGCGCGATGCTATGCAATGGCTGGCCGTATTACCCTTTGTGCTGGCTATTCTTGTGGCTCTGATGATGAAAAATAAGCCAGCTGAAGTGGCTGCTCAAGTGGGAGATACCGCTACTAGCCAAACAGCCCCTTCGGAAGGACTTACCTATTCGGTTGCTATTCGCACTCCTTTGTTTTGGTTGCTTTCCCTGTGTTCGTTCTGTATCTTTTACAGTATAGTTGCTATGATAAAGAATACGGTGCTATATGTAACCGAATCTGGCTTTCCCTTGCAAATGGCAGTAGACTGGCTGGGCACCTATTTCTTATTTTCCATCATTGGGAAATTTCTTTTTTCATTTATGGCTGATTATGTTAGTCCCTTTTTTATGTATGCTTTTTGTTGCGGGCTAATGGCAATTGGGTCGATGGGCTATAGTGTAACTGCTATACCCTCCCTTGACTATTTTTTGCCGTTGATGGCTTTGGGATGGGGCGGTATTTATACGATTGGTAATCTGATTATCATGAAAAACTTCGGCACCCGAGCCGCCGGAAAAATAAATGGCACCATCAGTATAGTTCAGTCAGTAGGTCTCGCACTCGGCCCTATACTAACCGCCTATTTACATGATATCTCGTCGTATGTTACCGGTTTTCGGGTAGTAACCGGGTTACTTGTAGTGGCCGTATTGCTTTCGCTACGTTTGTATAAATATGCAATCACGCCTGCATAGTTTCTTGTTAAGCACTCAATTTACTACCAGGAAATTAATTTTTTCGATACCGAAAAATAGTTAACTTTATTAACTAATTTTTAAAATACACTTGTATGTTATCTCTTGCACTTTTCCCCGATATGACGGGCATTTGGGAAGGCACCTACACCCGCCTGAGTGAAAACGCGGAAGTTATGTTTACACACAAAAGTAAATTAAGCCTCCACCTCTCCGGAAATGAATGGAGACAAGCGAATTTTTACGCATTCGATAGCGGCCGGGAGGAATTCCACAATTTTGGCATGTCGCCCTTTAACGAAAACGGGGTAATGAAATATGATAACCATCGCATCATTGGCGAAGCCTGGGAAGCTAATGGAGGCAAAAATATTCTGCTCTGGTGGTCGTACAAGCAGTTCCCCGGTTCAATGCTGTATGAGATGATTACCCCTATTTCATCTACCCACCGCATGCGCGTTTGGCAGCATTCTATGAATGGAAAGTTTGAAGGATTAACGATGATTGAAGAATGGAAAACTGCCGATCAATCTGAAATTCCAATGAGCCTTTTCGATCAGGCCAGCTATATTAAAGAAGCCTGATAACTGATGCCAATATATTTCTCTCTCTAATAAGAACTATGCAATGGGAATGACGATTACCGAAAAAATAATGGCGCGCAACAGTGGAAGAACTGCTGTGGTGCCCGGACAACTGGTTTGGGTTGATGTGCACACAGTAATGACCATGGACTATCTGGGAAAGCAGTGTTTTACTGCTTTTGAGAGTCTTTCTCCGGATAAAAAACTGTTCGACAAGCAGCGGTTGATTTGTGTAAGTGATCACTTGGCACCACCACCCACAGAACAATTCGCTACCATGCTAAATGAATGGCGGGAGATTGTACATAAATATGATATTCCCTATTTCTATGATTTAGGGCGTCAAGGAATAGCGCATCAGTTAATGGTTGAACAAGGGCATGTGCTGCCCGGTAAGGTATCTATTGGAACCGATTCGCATGCCAATACCTATGGTGCAGTTGGTGCTGTAGGAAATGCCATTGGCGTTACCGAT
>JBIINW010000150.1:0-6657 GCA_044337245.1 Sediminibacterium sp.
CTACTGCAACATTTGAATCTCAATCAAAAACTATTTTTGAAGGTAGTTTAAACTCCGAAGGGGTAGCATCCATTAATCCTGCAATGCCGGCAGGAAATAATGCTCCTGGAATGCTGTTAGCTAACTTAATGGTAAAAGTGTTTGAGCCGGGGGGAAATTTTAGCATAGATAATGTTTCTATGCCCTTTCATCCCTATGAATCTTATATAGGTATTCGCAGTCCTGAAGGAGATAAGCAATGGGGATATTTGTTGAGCGGAAAAACACATCCATTTGATATTGTACAGGTAACACCTGAAGGAAAGTTACATACAGGCAGTTCTGAAGTAAATATTGAATTGTATAAAATTCAATGGCGCTGGTGGTGGGATAACAGTGGCGATGATATGAGCAATTTTTCTGAAGACAATTATAACAAGCTAATCAAACGCGAGCGGGTTCAGATGAAAAATGGTCAATTGGTTTATCGCGTTTCTATGGGGGAGGAAGATTATGGTAGATACCTGATGCTGGTAACCGACCTCCGCAGTGGACATAAGACGGGTAAGATATTTTATGTGAATGATAATTTTTGGCAATCAAGAGTAGGCGGCAACGATCAGGGAGCGGCTTCTATGTTGACTTTTTCTAGTGACAAATCGAAATATAATGTTGGAGAGAAAATCGCTTTAACAATACCTTCTAGTAAGGGGGGAAGGGCACTGATAAGTATTGAAAGTGGGAGAAAGATAATAAAAACATTTTGGGTAGAAACGAAGCAAGGAGAAACAAAATTTGATTTTAATGCGGAGAAAGAAATGAGTCCCAATATATATGTGAATGTTAGTTTGTTTCAGCCACATGCACAAACGCAGAACGATTTGCCCATTCGGATGTATGGAATACTTCCTATTATAGTGGAAGATAAAAATACGGTACTACATCCTTTGATTCAAATGCCAGACGTTATCACTCCCGAATCCCCTCAATCTGTTGTGGTTTCGGAGCGAGATGGGAAAAGCATGCAATATGTAATTGCTATTGTGGATGAAGGCTTACTTGATTTAACCCGATTTAAAACGCCTAATCCACAAGAATTCTTTTACGCAAAAGAGGCTTTGGGAATTAAATCTTGGGATTTGTATGATAATGTAATTGGAGCTTGGGGAGGAGAAATTGAACGGATGCTAACAATTGGTGGAGATGCAGATGGGGAACTTTCTGCTAAAACCCGAAAAGCGAACCGATTCAAGCCGGTAGTAAAGTTTTTAGGCCCTTTTAAAAGTAGTGGATCAGGCAAACATACCTTCCAATTACCCTCTTATATGGGAAGTGTTCGGGTTATGGTTATTGCTTCAGGAAAAAATAATAGTATTTGTGCCTATGGAATGGCTGAAAAAAGTGTAGTGGTAAAAAAACCTTTACTCTTGCTTGCCACCCTTCCGCGGGTATTGGGTCCTGACGAGCAGGTTACCATACCGGTGACTGTTTTTGCAACACAGGCCGGCATCAAACAGGTTAAAGTAAGCGTTCGGGGCAGTGGTTTTTCCGAAATAATGTCTTCTCAAAGCGTGCTATTTTCTTCTCCAGGCGAACAGGTAGTTTATGTACCTGCAAGGGTAAGTCATGTTACAGGCATTGGGAAGGTAAAAATACAGGCTTCAGGTGGTGGACAAACTGCAGCCTATGAAACGGAGATTGAAATTAGAAACCCACAATTGCCGATTACCCAATCTAGTGAAGCAACTCTAGAGGCAGATAAAACCATGAGTAAAACAATTTCAATCATTGGAAGTGGCAGCAGCAGCAAGGCTTTTTTAGAAATTTCTACTATTCCGGCACTAAATCTTCAAAAAAGATTGGAGTACTTGATACAATATCCTCATGGTTGTATTGAACAAACTGTTTCGGCTGCTTTTCCTCAGCTATACCTAAATTCTCTTATGAATTTGGAGATGCAGCAAAAAACAGAAGTTGAAAAAAATATTCGAAAGGCGATTGTGTCAGTTCAAAATTTTCAAACTGCCGATGGCGGCTTTTCTTATTGGCCTGGCGGCTCGGTTTCAGACGAATGGGGTACAAATTATGCAGGACATTTTTTGTTGGAAGCTTCTGCAAAGGGGTATACGGTATCCTCTCAATTACTTCAACAGTGGAAAGAAAATCAACGTTCAAAGGCACAAGCATGGAATGTTTCCGGTTCAATACAATACGATGCCGACCTGGTTCAGGCGTATCGATTGTTTTTACTGGCACTCGCTAAGTCGCCTGAAATGGGCGCCATGAATAGGCTAAAAGAATTAAAAGGATTGCGAGTTGAGGCCAAATGGCGATTAGCCGCAGCCTATTATTTAAGTGGGCAGCAAACAATTGCTTTGCAACTAATTAGTGGATTACCAACTAGATTTCCGGCAAAACAGAACTGGGGAATTACCTATGGAAGCAGCTTGCGGGATGAGGCAATGGTATTAGAAACCCTAACCATTATGAATCGACGGCTCGAAGCAGGAGAACTCGTAAAAAGTATTGCAATAAATCTGGCTGCGGATACTTGGTTAAGCACTCAAACTACCGCCTATGGCTTACTTTCCATAGCAAAATTTTGTGGCATTAATAAAGATGGCAATAAAATAAAAGCTGATATAAAGATAAATGGGAAATTAACGCAAATCACATCAGAAAATGTTTTGTCTCAAAGTGCTATTAATTGGAATAATGGTAAGGCTTCTGTGGAAGTAATGAATAGCGGAAATAATGTTTTATATGCTCGTATCATTAATCAGGGGCAACCTTTTACCAATCAAATAATTCCCATTCAAAATAATCCCAACATTTTAAAGGTTACAGTTTCTTATTTTAAAACTACTGGGGAATCATTGGATATTACTAATATAAAACAGGGTACTGATTTTGTGGCAAAAGTTACAATCAATAATCCCGGATTACGGGGAGATTATAGCCAAATGGCGTTAACACAGTCTTTCCCCAGTGGTTGGGAAATATTGAATACACGCTTATATAATAGTGAGGGCGCTTTTAAATCTTCCAACAGTGATTATTTAGATATTCGCGACGACAGAGTTTCGCATTATTTTATGCTAAGGCAAAAAGAAACCGCCACCTATTTTGTGCAATTAAATGCAGCTTATTTAGGCAAATATTTTTATTCGGGTGCATATGTTGAGGCTATGTATGATAATAGTATTAGTGGCGGTGTTAGCGGAAAGTGGGTAGAGGTATCAAAATAAGTTACAGAGCATGACAAGCCAAATCATCGATAGAGTTCTTCGCCTGTCTGTCTATTCGAAACTGAAATGGACTGTAGTTGTAATACTGCTGTTTGCATTTGTGTTTTCGATACCTTCTAAATTATTCAATGCGCCTACTAGTTATGTACTTACGGATTCGGACGGTAATTTATTAAGTGCCAGTATTGCTTCGGATGGTCAGTGGCGGTTTAAGAATAGCCAACTGCTTCCTGATAAATTTAAACAGTGCATTATTGCTTATGAAGACAAACGATTTTATTATCATATTGGGATAGATCTATTTGCAGTGTGCAGAGCCATTAGGCAAAATTTAATTAATAAAAGAAAAGTAAGTGGAGCCAGTACAATTAACATGCAGGTAATTCGATTATATCGAGGCGCGAATGATAGAAATATTTGGAATAAGATAATTGAAAGTGTACTCGCGATTCGATTAGAATTTTCTTATAGAAAGGAGTCTATTCTTACCTTATATGCGGCAAATGCGCCATTCGGAAGTAATGTGGTTGGTTTGGAAGCTGCCGCATGGCGCTATTATGGGAGAGCTTCAGATCGCCTGAGCTGGGGAGAAATGGCGGCATTGGCTGTTCTTCCGAATGCGCCTTCTTTAGTACATCCGGGTAAGAATCGTGCAGAACTATTGCGCAAAAGAAATGATCTGATGGATAGGCTGTATAAAAACGGCACCATCGATTTAGAAACAGCTGCATTGGCTAAAAACGAACCACTTCCAGGCGAACCCAAATCCTTGCCGCATTTTGCACCTCACTTGTTAACAAGGTTTAAAAAGGATTTCCTGAAGTTAAAAAAGGAAAACGAAAGCTTGTCCACGACTATTCAAACAACCATTGATGGAAGGTTGCAAAAACAGGTAAATAACATCTTGTTTTCGTATCATCAAAAATGGAGAGGAAATCAAATCAATAATGCGGCAGCAATGATTGTAGAAGTAGAATCGGGAAACATATTGGCCTATGTTGGAAACGTATATAATACTGCCGATAGCTCCGTGGAAAGTTATGTTGATGTTTTGTCATCTGTAAGAAGTCCTGGCAGTACTTTAAAGCCTATTTTATATGCTTCCTTATTAACAGATGGAAGTTGTTTGCCAAAGCAGTTGATACCAGATATTCCCACTCAAATTAATGGATACACCCCATTAAATTTCGACTTAGGCTTTGATGGTGCGGTACCTGCAAATTTGGCATTGGCTAAAAGTCTTAATATACCTGCTGTAAAAATGTTACAGCAATATAAATACCAGCGTTTCTATGATGTGCTAAAGCAGGCAGGTATAACAACATTATATAGACCACCTGACTTTTATGGATTAAGTCTGATTCTTGGTGGATGTGAGATTCGCCCTTTTGAGTTAGCAGGAGTATATAGTAGTATTGGGAGGATGTATTTACATCAAACTCAGAATAACGGAAAGTGGAATCAAATGGATTGGCACATGCCTAACTATATAAAACGAGGCAATAGAAAAAATAACAGCGCATCCGAAAAAGCACTAACCAATCCTTTGTTTGATTATACAGCAATGTGGCACACTCTAAATGCGATGAATGAAGTAATGCGCCCGGGAGAAGAAGGATTATGGAATCAATTTTCATCTGTTCAGAAAATTGCTTGGAAAACAGGTACCAGTTTTGGATTTAGAGATGGTTGGGCTATTGGACTTACCCCAAAATATTGTGTGCTGGTATGGGTTGGGAATACAACTGGCGAAGGGAGGCCTGATCTGGTTGGGATCAAAACAGCTGCGCCGGCATTGTTTGAGATTTTTCGTTTCCTGCCTTCAAGTGATTGGTTTGAGACACCCTCAAGTGGTTTTACCTATTTGCCTGTTTGCCATTATAGTGGGTTTAAGGCAGGAAATGATTGTTCGATAATTGATACAACTTTAGTTGGCGAAACTGCAATACAGTCTGCCATTTGCCCCTATTGCAGAAAAATAAATTTAGACCGAACAGGAAATTTTCGGGCAAATGAAAGTTGCGAGACTCCGGGCAATATGATACAGCAATCTTATTTTGTTTTACCCCCAACTATGGAATATTACTATAAACAAAAACATTCCGATTATACTAGCTTGCCTCCCTTTAGAAAGGGCTGCGAACTTGAATCATCCAGCGAACTGGATATCGTTTATCCAGACAATAATGCCAAAATTCTTGTGCCAAAAGAAATAACAGGTATGAAAGGGAAAACGATTTTTGTAGCTTCTCATAAAAGCGAAGATGCGACCCTATTTTGGCATTTAGATAATACGTATATTGGATCAACTCAGCATTATCATCAAATCGCATTAGCACCCGTTGTGGGGAAACATATAATTACAATTGTAGATGAAAACGGAAATAGCATCAGTAGAAAATTCGAAATCGTAGCCACAGTAAAAAATTAATCTAGCAAAATGGCACCAAAATATTATTTGCCAACAGGTTCAAATTAACATTAGTCAATTTGTTTTCCGAAATGAAGCCACCGAATTTTTATAGATATGCAAATAACAAAAAACGGGCAAAAATTTTCTTCTTTTGTGAAAACAATTATTTTGTAAGTAAATCTACCTAAGCGTATGCGTACCCTTTTGTTGCTGGCGGGAATATTTTATTTTAATACACTCTTTTCTCAAATCACGGAAGGATCATTTTACGTTTATAAAGAAGACTGGTCATCTGCAAAAGATCTGGAGTCAGCCAGTTACTTCATGCATATGCTAAAAGAAAGTGATACCAGCTATGTTTGTAGGTATTATCAGAAAAATGGGCCCATGATTAAATGGGAAACCTATTATGATGCAAGTTTAGAAGTTCCTAATGGTCGGTTTGCTTGGTATAATCAAAAGGGCACTTTAGATAGTTTGGGAAGTACCTACCGCGGCAGAAAAGATGGTACTTGGGAGTACCTCTTAGATGATAGCGGCCGTGCTCGCATTCGCGAAGAGTATTATCGAGGTAAGTTTTTGAAGCGTGAGAATTTTATTAGCAAAACAGTTCAATATCCTAACGGAATAATAGAATCTATCAAGAATCGAGATTCTGCAGATAACAAGGAAGATGTAACCATCATTCAAACTCCTGCAGAATTTAAAGGAGGGGTTAATGGATGGACAAAATATCTGTCAAGTGAACTAAGAACGCCCGATCGTTTTCTAAATCAGTCGTACTCAGGAAATAAAGCTACTGTGGTAGTTACTTTCATAATTAGTAAAGAAGGCAAGGTTTCGGATATATTTATTTTTCAGTCAAGAGAATGGTCAATTGATACTGAAACAATCCGAGTGCTGAAAAAAAGTTCAGACTGGAAACCAGCCTTCCAAAATGGGAAACCCGTTTTATATAGGCATAAACAATCCATTTCATTTGCTACCAATTAGCGTGCAGAATTCTATTGTTAATTG
>JBIINW010000026.1:0-22334 GCA_044337245.1 Sediminibacterium sp.
TTTAGAGCATCTGCCTTACAAGCAGAGGGTCCGCGGTTCGAGCCCGTGTGTTCCCACATAATACAGAAAAGGGTTTCAAGAAATTGAACCCCTTTTTTATTTTAGTTATTTCGACACATTTCCGACACATTAACCCTGTGGAAAAGGATTCCTGCCCACCCATGAGGTCTTAACTGCCCTACGTTTAAAAATAAATTCAAGCATATACGTTTCACCTGTCCCCTGATAATTGTAATTGTAAGGGATTGTAGTAACAAGCTCCCAGCCATCCTCACTAAACCTATTAAGAACACTTATGTAGGACTTATACTTTGAAAGTTCCTTAGACATTACATCAGCAAACAATTTCATATTTTCTTCCTCCCCAAAATCGACTATTACATTAATCCCTTTTTTTAAGACTTTCCCAGTTATACTTACACTTGCAAAAACAGTTTGAGCGGAATCTGGCTGCAATTTTTGCTGTGAAAAACAACTCAATGAACAGGCGGCTGATAAAAACACAAAAAGAATCTTCATAAGAATTCGATTTATTGATTAAGAGGTCAAAATTTGTTTCCAAACAATTTACCCGATCATTTCCTCCAATTTTAGATTTGAGGCGATTTTTGGTTGCTATAATCAGCAAAGACCGCCATTCTCTACCTGCTCTCCAAACACATTCACAGAAAAAGCCTTCCTTTTGCCATTTTTCAAACGCTTTGCTCTTCCTGTTCACCCGAGAACTTAAAATATCCCACAAATTAGGGAAAATTGTTATTTTTGGAAATAACAGAATAATCTGTACAGCAAAAATTCTGATGAAAACTTTAAATCCTTGGGAGTTTGGCGAAAGCAAGAGGATGGGACACTTTATAGCGATTCACAAAACGAAAAGTCCTTTGGAAGTTATATAGCAGAAAAAAAGGGAGATGAATATTGGATGTATGATTCGGGTTTGGCGGAGGAATAATTTTAAAAGATAGTATATGAAGACTGTAGAAAAGCCAACGCTTAAAATAGTTATAAAGGTACATGCTTCAAGAAAGAGTATTCTTGATATTTCAAAAAGAAAAGAAGCATCAATGAGAACAAGAGGATAAGGTACTGATTTACATTATCTCCCAAATAATTGCAATTAGACTAACTGGCAAATGAAAAATTACGATTAATACTAATAGACGAAGAATACATGATAGTATTCTTTCTGGCAGTAACTTTAAATCTCCGCAAAACGATACATCAAACCAACCAAATAAAAAGGAACAACAACGAAAACAAGAAAGTATGCCTATTGCTATGCCAGTCAAAGTAAAATATTTAGAAAATAAAACCCAATAGTATGTTACGATATATTTTTCTTTTGGCTGTCTTGGGTTTTTATAAATGTGTTGGCGAGAAAAAAAATACTCCTTCAAAAAATACTCCTTCAAAAAATGCAACAGTTTTGTTCAGAACTTCGGAACAATTTTTAATTTTCTGCCTAACAATTGATAACGATTTTACTTATCATGATTCATTGCTGAATAAGAATATTGTAATGGGATATTCAATTGGTAGTTACAAAAAGAAAAAAGATAGTTCAGTAATACACCTGAGGATTAATGAAAAGGATACTACTTTTAAATACCCTCTTTTTAAAGTTGATAGTATTATGTTTGGTTTAACAGGGAGTGGGAAATTTTATATTATTACGAATCACGATAGAGATCATTGGATAATTGATTAATAGAGAACAAAAGCCGCATCACTGCTACTATCATGTTATTTAATTGTTGAATTCAAGACCAAACAAATGTCCGATTTTTTTTCAAGGGTAAGCGTTAATTTTGTGCCATATCATTTTCTATGCCAGCATATAATCCCTTAGAAGAATCTACAGAAGAAATGGTAGTGGAAGCTACTCACGGGTATCACCTGATAGTTTGGAATGATGAGGTGAATACTTTCGAGTGGGTAATTGAAACCTTGATGGAAGTTTGTGCCCATGAACAAGAACAAGCCGAACAATGTGCCTGGCTAATTCATAATCGTGGTAAATATGCTGTAAAGAATGGCAGCTACGAGCAACTTAAGCCCATGTGTGATGCCATAACCGACCGTGGAATAGGCGCTACTATTGATTCGGCAGCATAATTTCCATTTGACTTACTTTATATTTCTGCATGCCCTTACATATTCTCTCCGAAGCGAATTGGTTTCCCCCCGTTACAGATGCAATGGAAGATGGATTGTTAGCCATCGGGGGCGATGTTACTGCCAATCGCTTACTACTCGCTTATCAAAAAGGAATCTTTCCCTGGTACAACGACGATTTACCCCTTTGGTGGAGCCCCGACCCACGATTTGTTCTATTTCCAGATGAATTGAAAGTGAGTAAAAGCATGCAACAAATTTGTAAAAAGCCTCCCTTTACTTTTTCCATCAATCAGGCTTTTAAAGAAGTGCTCTTACATTGCAGTGTTTCACCCAGGCCCGGTCAGGAAGGTACCTGGCTCAATCCTGCACTTATAGATGCTTTATATTCCCTTCATCAGATGGGTTGGGCACATAGTGCTGAAGTATGGCAGAAAAATGAATTGGTGGGAGGTTTGTATGGTATTCGTATTGGAAAAATATTCTGCGGTGAAAGTATGTTTAGCCGCGTAAGCAATGCCAGTAAATTTGCCTTTATACAATATGTTGATGAATTGAAAAAAGAAGGGGTGGAATTAATCGATTGCCAGGTTTACTCCGACCACCTCGCCTCTTTAGGAGCCAGGATGATTTCCCGAAGTAGTTTTATGGAATTTTTATAAAGAGCATCGAAGTGCCAATAACCCAGATGCTCATTTGTCGGTTGGTTCAAAAAAAAATCCCAATTCACTCATAATTAGTTGTTACTATCTTTTTCTTCATTTCTGCAATGAGCAAGGGGTTCCGGTATATTGGATTTGTCTTTCCTTAGTTTTTTCCAACAAGCTTTGATTTATTATCAGTCAATTTTTGTTTGATATATGCTTTCAATTCATCAAAAGTCATATTTTGAGTTTCAGAACTGATTTTGGCCCTGATTTCTCTCATCATTTTTACAGCATCAAATTGTTTTTCTGGTTTAGTCTTTTCCATAATTTACTAAATCTTTGGGGCTTCGAATTTCGAGCATTGAATATCCAAGTCTTACAATTACTGAATTATAACCCTTAATTCTTTCAAGGTTTACGATATGTTTAAAGTTCCAACTGGCAAGTACGTCCACTTTATGAATGGTAGCTAAAGCTATGTTACGACAATCTTCCAAACTAGTACTTCCAACAACTTTTTCATCAATATAAGTATCCGCAAGTATTACTGCTTCTTTTGTTAGTTCAACTCTTTGAAATTTGTCAGCTGAATATTTTAACAAAAGTTCTCTTACTAATTGGGGTGCGTTAATCAATTCGAGATCAAGTAAGTCAGAAACTACAATAATCACTTCATTTTATCAAGCCGCTCAAATAACTGTATCGTTGCCTCTTTGAACTCTTCGTCATAATAACCACCTACTACAGAAGTGTCTATGTAAATTCTCTGCCTCATTTATTTTTGATCATATTATTTTAGTCTACCCATTTTATCGAGATTTAAATGGTTGTATTTCAGTCTGCTCCCACTCCGGAAACTACCCACTAAATCCATACATTCTTTGCACATCCCGAACAATCATTTCTATATCGCGGTCTTTTCCGATCGGGTCATAACCTTGTTTCAGGCTACTCCCAAATACAAAAGCTATCCCCTGCCAAAAAGCGGCCGTCATAAATCCCTTGTATTCTTCAATAATTTCGTAGCAATTGTTGCCGGTTTGGCGATTGATGAGTTTCATCAATACCTTACCCTGATAAACCGAAAGCTGCGTAAGCTTATCCGTAAATTCTTTTTTCAGCTCTTTTTCGCGGGAATGAATGATTTTTCTTCTCTCTTTTTTACTCTCTACATGCTCCAGTTTCACATTAATCTCATTCATTATTTTACTGGCAGCCATTGCATAAGGATAGGTAACATAAACGGCATTCCGCAAACGAGTCCACTCTGCCCAGTAAGCTTTTTGTTGCGCCGTTAATTTGGTATAAACAAATACTGGTGGTAAAACACCATAAGGGATGGTATCTCCATTAGCTGAAATGATGGCATATACCCGCACTGTATCTAAACTGCCCGTCGTTTGGGCAGCCGTTCGATTCCCTGCCAAAACAGACAGCAGAATACAAACCGGGATACCTATTTTTCGGATAAGGGTATGCATACAATAGGATGACAGGTTTAATAATCTTAATGCTGCCTCTGCTGTAAAGGTAACCTAAAAAAATAGTTAAGAAGTGGCCGAACGACCTGTTTTTCCGAAACGAATTCTCTGCCAAACCGATAAGAAAAACCCTATTACCATCAGAATGGTACCTAACCAAAGCAGGTTAATCATTGGAAATTCGTACACCTTTAGGGTTAATAAACTGGTGATGGAAGCACTTTGCTTTACCCCAATTTCCAGTAAGCCCTTTTTCTCGTCGAGCACTCGGTTAAAGGTAATGGCCACACTTTGTGCAACCACGGTATCTACAATGGGGCGCCATTGATTTCCCTTAAGCGCCATTCCTGGATGGGCCGGATATCGGCTGCCATTTTTGCCTTCCAAGGTTAGGTTTAAGAATACAGCGGTTTCATCATTTGCATATAGGGACTGTCGGCTAGCAGGATTTACACTTACCGAATCTAAACGCATCCAGCCAGAACTGTAAAATAAAGTATCCCCCACCTTGATTGTTCGGGGTTGAAAAGTGCTCGTATCGGTTTGATTATTCTCCTGAAAAGAAGTAATGTACGCGAAAATATCTTTATTCCAGTAGTGCTTAGCAGCCGGGTTGGCCGCAAATCCTTCCCCACCTTTATTCTGTTTGATAACATCCGGATAAAGACTAAAACTTTCCTTCCCCAGTTTGTCTGTAAAGTGGATATCGAAATAGCGCTTTCTATCAAGGGGATTAATGCTATCTCCCTGATAAGTTACCCAAAATTTACCCATATCGGTTTTGAGTCCTTTAAATAGGGTAATATTTTCAGCCGGATCACCTGCAGCACTGCCTTTGCTGTTGGCACTGAGTGGGGTTATACCTGTAGTATTCCAACTGAGCACGGTTTTTTTGGAGGAGGAAATCAATATACCCACCAACATCAATCCAAATCCCACATGCGCTACTGAGGCACCTGCCGCCTTAACTTTTCCCTTTAATACCAGCCAGATATAGGAGAAATTAGCCACTACTGAATACACGGCAGCAAAAATAGCTATATGAATGGCCCATAGAAAGCCCATCCCTTTTTTAGTAAAATTAATATCCCCAAAAAAACTGATGGACAAACTAATTACAATTGCAATCGCGGTAGGCAGCCAAATATTCTTTCCCAAATAGGCTCGGGGGGTGGTTTTGTATTTCAGGTATTGTGTGATAGCCGATAAAATACCAATTACAATGGCTACAAATATTTGAATTTGATTATAGGCATATTCCGTGTCTTCCGGAGGCGCAATCTTGGTTCCGAACACTTTATTGTATACCGGAACAGAAGTTTTGGCAATGATTACAATGCCCGCTAAAAATAATACCAGCGATCCGATAAACAGCCAAAATTCCCGGCTATAGCTGTCTTCCTCCTTAGCTATGGAAGGTATCCCACGGTATCGAAATGCATATAAAACAAGCGCAGGAATTAGAAATACAAACAGGAACAATAGTAATTGGGTATTCATTTCTAAATCGGTAAATGCATGTACCGATGTATCGCCCAAAATACCACTGCGGGTAAGGAAAGTGGAATATAAAATAAGACAAAAGCTAATAATGTAGAAGAAATAGGTAGGCCGCAGGGAGTAGCCACTATTTTTATAAATCATATTCGTATGCAATCCTGCCACTAAAGTTAACCAGGGTACCAAAGAAGCATTTTCAACAGGATCCCAAGCCCAGTATCCGCCAAATGATAAACTTTCATAGGCCCAGGCAGCTCCCATCATTACACCTAACCCCAATACGGCAGCCGAAAATCCAGTCCAGGAAAGTGCGGTACCCGTCCATTCGTGCCGGTTGTTTAATAAACCAGCAATCGCCAATGCAAAAGGAATAATTGTAGATGCAAAACCTAGAAATAAAATCGGAGGGTGAATTACCATCCAATAATTTTGTAAAAGCGTATTCAATCCCTTTCCATCCCCCAGCAGTTGCAGATAATTGGGGTTACTAAAAATAGGTGCAACAGTATCGTGTCGGAGTAAAATAAAAGGGCTGCTACCCACTTTTGCATTAAAAAAATATAACCCAATCAACATAGTTGCCAAACAAAACTGAGCCAGATTGATTACCCCCAACACGCCATTTTCCCAAATAGATTTTTTACGAATAAAAAACCAACCCAATACACAATGCCAGAATGACCATAACATAAAACTGCCCTCCTGCCCTTCCCAAAAGCAGCTGAGTAAATATTCAATCTGTAAACTTTTATCACTGTGGTTATAAGCATATTTGTATTCGAAATAGTGATGCGAAATAATATAGTATAGCGTTCCAAATAAGGCCAATACACTAAAAGTTTCTACCAGAAAGGCTATGCGGGCTATTTTTTGCCAACTGTTTGATTCGGCTACCAGTGCCGATTTTCTGGCAGCCATAAAAAAAGAAACAGAAGCAACGCCTGCACTCACCAAATACAACAAGGAAAAAAAATGACCAATTTGTCCGGGTAACAGGTGTTCGCCTATATAGTTCATGAAAAAGTTTCTTAGCGTAATTTAAAGGATGGCAATCAATTACAGGTTTTTAGAAACTGCCTGGTTATTGGGGGCATCTTTGTATTTAGATGGACATTTCATCAGAATATCTTTACACTCAAAATGATCATCCTGCACCTTCCCTTTCAAAACAAGCCGCTCACTTTTTTCCATGTCGGTAGGTTTGTTGTTGTGATAAATCACTTTGATGTTATTTCCTAAGGAATCCACTGCTACAAAACTGAGATAATTGGGGTTTTTTATGGCATCATATTCCATAGGATAATCGTGATTGATTTTCGCAATCAGGTTAACGTATTTCCCGGGTTTCTCTTTGGCAGAGGCAATAGTTTCGTAGGTAGTTAAGTCTCCCGTATAGCTGATTAAAACAACAATGGCTGCAGCTATCAGCACCAGTAATACAATACTCGTTTTCTTCATAATTCCAATTTTCGGTGCAAAGTTAGTTCAAATTCGGATATTTGTTGGGATAAGCTACCTAGCTTTAAAAAAGGGACGAATTGGGTATTTTGTGGAAGGATCCGACCATCAAAACGATTTCTCTATAACAGGAGTTCAGAGAATATTCCCTTATGTTAGTTATAAAAATATCGGAAATTTATTCCATAAACCCGCTAACTTTGCAATTCTTGATTTTGTATATCAACTACCATGTTCGACCAATACCCTTTTAACCCCAATGCTGTTGGGAATACCCAGAACAACATTTTTGGCTTGCCGTTTTCTGAAGAAGAAGCCCAACTGATTATTTTGCCTGTGCCTTGGGAAGTAACCGTAAGTTACGGTGCCGGAACTTCTCGAGCTGCCGATCATATTTATAAAGCCAGTAAACAGGTAGATATTTTTGATGCAGATGGAGACCGGGGTTGGGAAAAAGGTTTCTTTATGAAAGAGGTAGACAAGCGCCTCTTAATGAAAAGTGATTATTTACGTAAGGAAGCCGAGCTTTATATCAACTATATTTCTAAAGGGGATGAAGTAGCGCAAAACAAGTTCATGTGTAAAAGCCTTAAGGAAATCAACGAAGGCAATATTATGATGAATGAATGGGTATACACCCAAACCAAGGAATTATTGAAAAAAGGGAAGTTGGTTGGGTTGTTGGGAGGTGATCATAGCACGCCACTCGGTTTTATGAAGGCATTGGGGGAAGAATATGGTGAATTCGGTGTATTGCAAATAGATGCCCACTGCGATTTGCGAGATGGATATGAAGGTTTCCAGTATTCCCATGCCTCCATTATGCGAAATGCCCTTCGCGAAATTCCTGCTATCACTAAACTAGTGCAGGCTGGCATTCGGGATTATTCGGAAGAAGAATGGCATGAAATCTGCAATAGTAATTATAGAATTATTTCCTACTTAGATCAAGCCATTCAACACCGCCAATTTGAGGGTGAAACCTGGAAATCTATCGCCGATGAGATCATCAATCATCTACCACAGCAGGTTTACCTGAGTTTTGACGTGGACGGTCTTGACAGAAAATATTGTCCCAACACCGGAACTCCCGTACCCGGAGGTTTTGAATTGGAGCAAGTTATCTATTTGGTTAAAAAAGTCACCCAATCTGGCCGTAAATTAATTGGGTTCGATTTGGTTGAAGTAAGTGTGGGTCAAACAGACTGGGATAGCAATGTAGGCGCCAGAATATTATGGAGATTATGTAATATTATGGTTCATAATCATTCATAATTTTTATGCAGCCTGATTATCCATTTGTATTGATTTTGGCAAATAAAGAACGAAAAGCTGCCCACTTGGCGAGTTTATTTTTGATTGGCATTACTTTGCTAATTGCTATAGTTTATACAGCCACCCATCTTTCAGTTCAACGGATTCCGCTTATTCTATTGACCCTTTTTCTGATCATTACTGCTTATTTTAAGATGACGCGGAAATCAGATAATGGATTCCCGCAACTCATGTGGCCAATTGCCATTGCGGGTTTAGCTTGGTTTCTAATTCCGAAGGGGTTTTTTATAGCCATTGTTTATCTGATAGCCGCTGTTTTTGAAAAACAATCACAAATTCCCATTGAAATCGGATTAGATTCAACCGGCATTACCTTTAATCACTTTCCACAAAAATTTTATGCTTGGGAGCAAATTCAACAAGTAATAATTAAAGATGGATTGGTAACTATTGATTACAAAAACAACCGGATTTTTCAAAAGGAGTTGGATAGTGCTACTACAAAAGAAGAGGAGGCCGAGGTAAATGAGTACTGTAAACAATTTCTTTCTTAATTAGCTAACTCAAGCGTAGGAATCGTATTTAAACGAGATCCTTTACTTTTGCAGCATGCAATCAACTATTTCCCCTTTTCTTTTATATTCGGATGGCAAAGGAAATATTTATGAAGATGAAACTTTATATGCCATTGGTCGTTCCGGTTGGGATGCCCATCCGGTAGAGGATGACAGTTGGATTGAATTACCGGAAGGCGGAAATTTGTATGAATTACCAGGTCGCCGGGGTATTGGCATTGATGTAAAGGAAGGCACCCTGCGTTTATGTGAAAAAGGCTGGGCCGTTGCTGCTTTTATTCCACCTGCCTATACCGGATTGTTTCTGGCAGCCTACGAAACGGCAGCAGAAGCACCTACCCTACCCTTATTTTGTTATACCGCTGCTGGTTGGAAGAATCAGATCACCTATGTTACCGCTACTCGGATTGAAAAAGATATTCGCCAGGAAGCAGCCGGCTACGATTCTGAAGCCATCGATTCTGGCATGCACCGAATGCTGGCGACTTACCCCAATAATCGATTGGTTCAGCATTTGATGAATAATTGTTGCAATACCTATCATTGCCCCGCTGCCCGAAATTTATCCCTAGGCAGATGGGAATGTCCGGTTCCCTCCTCCCCGGCATGTAATGCAAATTGCATTGGTTGCATCTCTTTTCAACCCGTTGAGGAAACAATTGTAAGTACACAAGACAGACTAACTTTTAAGCCTACGGCGGAGGAAATTGTTGAATTTACGGTTCCGCACCTGATGCAGGCACCCTTTCCGATTATCAGTTTTGGTCAGGGATGTGAAGGGGAACCCCTATTGATGTGGGAAACCATTCGGGAAGCAATTATAGAAATTAGAAAACACACCCCAAAGGGAAGTATCAACATAAACACAAACGGCAGCAATCCCGAAGCAGTTCGGATATTGTGTGAAGCCGGCTTAAACAGTATTCGGGTAAGTACTAATTCTGTACAAAAACATTTGTACGAAAAGTATTATCGTCCTAATAACTATACTTTCGAAGATATTCGCCATAGCCTTCAGGTTATGCGGGATGCAGGGGGATGGTCGAGTATAAATTATTTTGTTTTCCCCGGCGTAACCGATACTGAAGAAGAATATGAAGCCCTACGGCATTTTATTATGGATACCGGTTTGCGGATGATTCAATGGAGAAATTTTAATATTGACCCCGATTGGTATCTGGGGAAAATGAATTTGACTGATACGGGAAATATTATTGGTGTTAAAACATTGATGAACGAAATACAACAAGAATTTCCATCGCTAAAGTTCGGGTATTTTAATCCCTCGCTAGAGCGGATAAAAGGCAATTTTGAATTCGATTTTGCTGGCGGAAAGGTAAATTCATAAGGAAGTGAACCAACTAAAACATCAAGTTCCTGTTTCGCAGGATATATTGGGCATTCTACTAGCATTAATAGCCGTAATCGTTTGGGGTGGCAACTTTGTAATTGCACGGGGCGTTAGTAACCAAATTTCCCCTATCTCCCTTGCTTTTTATCGCTGGTCGCTGGCCACTATTATCTTATTACCCATCGCTTGGAAACAATTTCGTTCCGAACTACCCATCATTCGGTTACATATTCCGAACCTACTCTTTGCTGCCTTATTTGGCATTTCGCTCTTTAATACATTAGTTTATGTAGCCGGTCATTATACCACCGCCATTAATCTGGCATTAATAGGAACCACTTCCTCCCCTATCATGAGTACCCTGCTGGCTTATTTCTTTTTAAAAGAAAAACCCGGTGGGTTGAGAATTGTGGGTATGTTATTTTGCATAACGGGTATTCTCTGGCTACTATCCGGAGGTAGTTGGCATAACTTACGCAACTTTCATTTTTCTAAAGGGGATGTATGGATTTTGGGAGGTGCCTTTTGTTTTGCAGTGTACAATATTTTATTTAGAAAAAAATCGCCTAAGATTTCTCCCTACGCTTATTTATTTACTGTATTTGCAGCAGGCAGTTTATTTTTATTACCTGCCTGGTTAATAGAAAAACAACAGGTTACCGCCATTGAATGGACGCCCGCTTTGTTGGGAACTATTTTGTACCTCGGTGCCGGCACTTCCGTGATTTCTTTTTTATGCTGGAATGCTTCTATGGAAAAAATTGGCATAGGACGAACGGTGTTATTTGGCAATCTCATTCCCATTATCAGTTCCTGGGAAGCCGTAGTTTTTTTAGGTGAAAAACTTACGCCGCAACATTGGATTAGCGGCATCTGGGTTACAATTGGTTTAATACTGGCGAATATCCAATACAGCCGATTAAAAAAATTCCTTCCTTTTCTTCCTTAGCTATTATTCACGCATGGAGATTTCATTATATACCATCATTTTATTGTGTTCATTTGCTTTTCTTGCCGGATGGGTAGATGCAATTGCGGGTGGCGGTGGCTTAATTCAAACACCAGCCAGTTTAATTATTTTGCCCCAGTTTCCGGTGGCTTCAGTAATTGGAACTTTAAAAATTCCCGCATTTACTGGAACATCCATGGCGGTTATCCAATATTTGAAGAAAGTGCGCATTCATTGGCAAGATATGTGGTGGATGTGTGTTATAGCATTTCTAAGTGCTTTTGCAGGATCAGAATTACTGAGTATAGTGGGAAACAAATGGATGAAACCAATTATATTGATTGTGTTATTTGGGGTAGCCATTTTTACGTATACTCAAAAACAATGGGGACAGGAAACCAAAAAGGATTCCGCGAATCCACCAACAAAAGTTACCAAATGGCTGATTTGCTGTATTCTAGGCTTTTATGATGGGTTTATTGGCCCTGGAGCCGGAAGTTTTCTGGTAATGGCTTTTATATCTTTACTAGGCATGGATTTTCTAAGGGCGGGTGCTCATGCGAAAGTGATAAATTTATGCACGAATCTAGGCTCTATTTTGCTGTTTGTATTAAAAGGATCTATACTTTGGTCGGTTGCCATACCCATGTCGATTTCGAATGGATTAGGCGGATTTTTTGGAGCAAAAATGGCATTAGCCAAGGGAAATCAATTTATCCGAAAACTTTTTTTACTCGTTATTTTACTCACGCTCATTCGATTTGGGTATGATGTTTTTTCCCCTTATTTTATATCCCACAACTAGTAATCTATTCCATTTTTGCTTTTTTAAAATGAATCAAGGCGATTGGTTAACTTGCCGTACCATTTAGGATATGAATTATTCTCAAACCCTTACATATTTATACGAAAAATTACCCATGTTTAGTAGATTGGGTGCGGCAGCGTATAAACCAGATTTGCTAAATACGCTTGCATTGTGTGAGCAATTGGGTAATCCTCAACATGGGTTAAAAACCATCCATATTGCAGGTACCAATGGAAAGGGATCCGTTAGCCATATGCTGGCGGCTATATTACAACAAGCCGGCTACAAAACCGGATTATATACATCCCCACACCTTAAAGATTTTAGAGAGCGCATCCGAATTAATGGAGTTACCTGTACAGAACAATTTGTAATTGATTTTACCCAAAAAATTGCACCCACAATAGATACTATTCAGCCCTCGTTTTTTGAAATAACAGTTGCAATGGCTTTTGACTACTTTCGGCAGGAACAAGTAGATATTGCCATTATTGAAACCGGATTGGGCGGACGATTGGATAGTACCAATGTGATTCATCCTTTGGTGAGTGTGATTACCAGTATTGGCATGGATCATATGAACCTGCTGGGAGATACGTTAGAAGCGATTGCGGGTGAAAAAGCGGGTATTATTAAAAAAGAGGTACCAGTAGTAATTGGAAAGTTGGATGCAACGCTGTATCCATTATTTCGAAATGTAGTTGAGCAAGTATCCGGTAGCAATTCAAGTTCGCTTATTCATTTGACTGATCGGGAATGGGAAGTGGTTTCAATTCAGCCAGGGAATGTATTGGATATTCAGGTAAGAGAGACTGCTACGGGTAACTTGTTCCGGTTTGCATTGGATCTGCCCGGTATCTATCAACAATACAATTTGCTGTGCGTGTTAAGTACAATCAGATTATTACAACAAAATGGATGGAATATTCTGCCCGAGCAAATAAAGCAGGCATTGCAACTGGTTGTTAGAATTACTGGCTTACATGGCAGATGGGAAACCTTACAGGAAACTCCCCGTGTAATTGCTGATGTAGCCCATAACGAAGATGGCATCCAGCAACTGGTTCAGCAATTAGAATATATACCCTACCAGAAATTATATTTAATTATCGGTATGGTAAAAGACAAAGACGTTAACCGGGCTTTATCACAATTGCCTAAAACGGCAGCGTATATTTTTGCTCAAGCAGCAATTCCGCGGGCAATGCCAGCAGAACAACTTAAACAAATGGCCCAAGCGTATCAATTATCCGGGGAGGTAATTCCAGATGTAAATGATGCCCTACAATTCGCTTTGTCAAAGGCAACTAAGGATGATTTGATTTTGATTTGCGGAAGTGTTTTTCTGGTTGGAGAATTGAATGCAATTGAAACCTTCCTTTAATAATGTAATTTCCCCAATTTTTCCAAAGCTTTTACAATAGTATGCACGTGCATCGATTGGATAAAAGCGTTGCTTTTAAATAGGTGCAGTAATTCATCCATCGAAACCAGTTGCACTTCAATGTCTTCCCCAGGGTCTAACGTTGGTTCCTGAATTTTCTCGCCTCCGGTAGCTAAAAACATATACATCAAGTTGCTGTTGGTAGATGGGTTGGAAGATGTTACTCCCAGTAATTCGTAATTATCAAACCGATAGCCTGTTTCTTCGAGCAATTCACGGGCAATGGCCATTTCTTTACTGGTATCGGATTCATCTACACACCCACCCGGTAATTCAAGTCCGGTGTGTTGCAGTGCATGTCGGTACTGACGTTCTAATACTATCTCCTGATTTTTGGTAATGGCAAAAGCATTTACCCAATCTGGAAACTCATATACATAGTAAGGCGATACAATTTTTCCATCGGGCTTTTCGCAAGTATCCACCCGAATATTCAGCCAGTTTTTTTGGTATAAGTAAGTTGAGTCTAGTTTTTTCCAAGTAAGGTCTCTATCCATTACCAATTGTTTCTGTTTCTCAAAGCAGTAATATGGGCTACGTGGTGTTTACTATGCCAGGCATACAAGCTAATTAAAAACCATACACTCATATCTCTTCCACTAACCGGATGATGGATCGATTTGGTAAGTTGGTCTGGAGTTAACCCTTTTAATAAAGTGCTCCATCTGTGATGTAGGGCATGTAATAGCGTTACTGAAACATTCACAGGCACTTTTTGAACGTCGTCTAATAAACTCCAGGCATTTTCATCATAAGCTTTTAGGGTAGGATTATCTTCGGTTAATGCCAATTTCACTCGGATAAAGGCATTCATATGACTATCCGCAACATGATGTACCAACTGGTTAACCGTCCAGCCACCTTCCCTATAGGGCGTTTGAATTTGAGCCTCATCTAGATTTAGCAATGCATTTTCTAAATTTTCGGGTAGTTGTTCAATGGCCAACTTACATTGTTCCAGCGCTTGTTCGGTAAAGGGAATTGGGGTAAATTTTCCAATGGGGTACTTCAGTTCTTCACTCATTCTTGCTTATTTAATTTTCACGTAATACATGCCCTGTTAGTTGAATAAATACATCTTCCAGATTTGCTTTCTTCACTTCGCCCGGCTTTTCAAATCCCGATTCAACCAATTGGTCAATCAATTCGCCGGGCGCATTTAATGCAATAATTTTACCCTGATCGATAATGGCAACCCGGTCGCATAATACTTCTGCTTCATCCATATAGTGGGTGGTGATGATAACCGTGGTGCCCTGGTCGCGTATGGTACGTATCAGCTCCCACAAATTTCTGCGTGCCTGCGGGTCTAAGCCGGTGGTAGGTTCATCTAGAAATATAATTTGTGGCTGGTTAATTAAGGTGGTGGCTATGGAAAAACGCTGTTTTTGACCACCACTCATTTCTTTATATTTTGCCTTGCTTTTGTCTCTGAGATTTACCTTGTCTAGTAAAGCTAGCGGATCTACCGTTTGATTATACAAACCGGCAAATAGGTTGATCAGTTCAATCAGGTTCAGGTTGGGGTAAAATCCGGAGGTTTGCAGTTGTACACCAATTATTTTTTTAATCTCATTGGGCTGGGTATCTAAATTAAACCCCTTTACAATTACTTCACCAGAAGTTTTGGTTCGTAAGGTTTCAATGATTTCGAGGGTGGTTGATTTACCGGCACCATTTGGGCCGAGCAGTCCAAAAATCTCTCCTTCCATCACTTCAAAGCTGATACCCCGAACTGCCTCAAAATCGTCGTATTTTTTATGCAGGTCTTTAACTCGTATGATTGGTTCATTCATATTGATGAATAATAACAGGTAAAAGAAAACTCCTTACGGCCAGTATAAAGGTATAGAAACCCTGCAAGAATGGAAAGAGGAAATGGATAAATGTAAAATACCTTAGAATAGTACATATTCCCCCTTGGGATTTATCCCAATAATCGGTAATCTTTTATTTCTTTCAAAGTAATCGTAGGCTTGCTGTAAACGGGCAGAAAATCGATGGTATTCGAAGTTATCCCGGGTAGCTTTAGCCATGTATTGTTCGCTGCGGGGGGTATGGTACCGAATGGGGAAAATATGTACGGGAATAAAATCTTGTCCCAAATCTCTCGCCTGTGCTGCCAACAGATAAACTTCCTCCATCGGTGCATCTTTTATAGGTATGCAGCCAGTGGTTACACAACTACCATGAATAAAAATCCCTCCACCGGGTTTTACAGAATCACTCAGTAACCCATCTGAAGCATTCGGGTAGTTGATGCCTAAAGCCATATGAAATTCACTGCGAGGCCGAAATTCATTGATGTAGTAAAAACCTTCCGGAACCTGGTAGTCATTTTCAAATCGTTTAGGTCCCAATGCCCCAGAAAGGGTACAAACCTTATAAGTTTTGAATAATTGAAAGGGTTCAGCGGGATTATTGCGTACCCATACTTCAAGTTGGCTATCGTATTTAAAACTCCGGATATACAGTTGCCGGGCAGGCCAGGCGAGATTTTTTTCAGCAAACTCTTTTTTTAGTAATTCTTCTCGATCACTATTGGGTAAAGTTGTTCTAGGTAGGGAAATCGAATTATTTATCGCAAGGGTTTGCGCCTTAGAGATATTGGAGGATAAAAAGAAACATATGATTGGCCAAATACGCTTCATAGATGCAAAATTACGTATACTACAACGATAGGGTTGGTAAAATATTATTAAAAATTTGTGCAATAAGATATTTTATATCTTTAATTCCTCTATTTGATTGTTCATCGATTAATTAATGGGGGTTCGGATTATCTTCGCATTATACAGGATGGCAATCATGAAATTAAACAGACAGGTATGATAAAAGCGGGCATTTTAGGGGGTGGACAATTAGGGAGAATGTTATTACAGGCTGCGGCCAATTATCCGGTAGAAACTTTTATTATGGAAAAGAGTGCGGACTGCCCGTCTGCTCATTTGTGTAACCACTTTGTATCCGGTGATATTACCGATTTTGATCAGGTGTATGCTTTTGGAAAGGGGTTGGATGTATTGACCATTGAAATTGAAAAAGTAAATGTTGATGCTTTAGAGCGTTTAGCGTTAGAAGGGGTAAGGGTGATTCCCCATCCTTCTGTAATAAAAACCATCAAAAGTAAAATTGCGCAAAAGGAATTTTACAGGCTGCATCAAATTCCTACGCCTGCTTATGTTGTAACGGAACAGGCTGCTGATTTGGCTGAACATCTGCATCGTCTTCCAGCTGTACATAAATTGAGTGAAGGAGGCTATGATGGAAGGGGTGTTCAGATAATTGAGCAACCCGCCGATGTAAGTTTGGCATTTGATGCCCCCGCAATTTTGGAAACCAAAATTGATATTCATCGAGAATTATCTATGCTGGTAGCCCGAAACGATGCCGGGGAAATTGTAATATATCCTCCGGTTGAAATGATCGTTGACCCCTATCTGAATCAGTTAGATTATCAGATTAGTCCCGCTATTTTACCCGATGAAATATATTGGAAAGCAGAAGCAATTGCTGTTAAAGTGGTTCAATCCTTTGATAGTGCGGGTTTATTTGCCATCGAATTACTGGTAGATAAACAAAAGGATGTATGGGTTAATGAAACTGCACCTCGCGTTCACAACAGCGGACACCATTCTATTGAGGGAAATTACAGCAGCCAGTTTGATATGCTTTGGCGAATTTTGCTACAATATCCCTTGGGCAATACCGATCCTATTTTGCCAACTGCTATGATTAATTTAGTGGGTGCAGCAGGGTATTCAGGGGAAGCCATTTATCAGGGCTTACAAGAGGTATTGGCAATGGATCATTGTTTTGTTCACATCTATGGTAAAAGCAATACAAAGCCCGGCAGAAAAATGGGGCATGTAACAATTTTACACAACGACCGGTCAGAATTATTGCATCTCTGTAATAAAATCAAACATACTATTCAAGTAATAGCGTAACTACTAAACTTTACACAAATATTAGCGGGGATTGGTTATTAAACGCTTTTTTACGTTCAAACTTTTGATGTAACCCAAGCCAATCAAGCTTTTTAACTGCAACCCCGGAGATGTTTTGTTGGGTCCGAATAAACGAACATCATCATCATAAATCATGTCGAGACTATAGGTTGCAGAAAAATTCTTAGCAACTTTTACGGTTAATTGATTCGTCATAAATACATCTACATTACCTGGATTATTGAGGTAGTTAGAGAATAAATCTAAACGTGCTTTATACACAATATTTTTTGAGAAAGTATTGTTATAATTAAAGCTTGCAAATGCACCCACTTCATATAAAGCATTTTTACCAATCGGAACTCCATACGAGCCTTTAGCAGCTAAGGCTTTATTCATTACCAAAGTGGTTCTCGATGTTAGTGGGGAGATAAACATGGAAAATTTATCGTTTGGCTTATAATCAAAACCCGCCGATAGAATTATATAGGCTGGGGATAAGAAAGTGGATGCAAACGATCCAATATTATTAGAATAGGTATATCCATCAAAAAACTGTGAACGGAAATTGAACAAACCTGATAAGAACCATTTACCCTTTGGATCCATCTTATATCCATACTTACTCAAAATGTCGAATCTGTCGTCGTTCTTTCTGCTACCTGCAGAAGTTGTTTGAACATATCCAAGGTTGATATCCAGGTTATTGTCCCAACTATGCCGGTCTTTTTTATAATAAACGAAATAGTTAAAATAGGCGTTAAGGGTCATTGAAAAATTATCACCCCCCGCTGCCCAGTTACTCAAAGAACCTTGGGCAACATTTAAGTTAAAAACACCCCCCTTTTTCCAGTTCCATATGGTAGAATCTTCCTCTTTTTTAATCTCTCTGGAGGTTTCCGACCGCAATTTAGAAACTACAACATCCTGGGCTGCGGAAAACTGAATACTTGTAAAACTAACAAAAACGAAAAATAAAAAGTTTTTCATTGCTTATTTATGGGTTAAGCTGCAAAATAATTTGGTTTTCACAGTTCTACCAAATAAAAACATTGGATAAATGTAGTAAATTATATAATTATAACTTAATTATAGTCAGTTTAGTCATTTTGATGCTGACAAATTGACACTTAAAGGAATAATTGACTATTTTTGTAAAAATTAAGGGACTGGATGAAAACGGCTACAATAGATCAATTACATGATGAGGCCCGGCAAGGGGAGGTTTTTTTGGTCAAGCAGGAAAAGCAAGCATTTTCCAAGCATTTTTATATTGAGAGTTATGGTTGTGCGATGAATTTTGCAGATAGTGAAGTAATTGCCTCATTGTTGATGAAAGAAGGGTATGGACCTATCGCTCAGCCGGAAAATGCACAGTTAATTTTACTCAATACTTGTTCGATTAGGGATAAGGCTGAACAAACCATCCGCAAACGGCTAATGCACTTGCGGCATGTAAAAAATCATCGATCGGGCGTTTTGATTGGTATTTTAGGTTGCATGGCGGAACGACTAAAGGAGCAGTTGCTGGAGGAAGAACAACTGGTAGATATGGTGGTGGGTCCGGATGCATATAGAACCTTACCCGATTTAATTTCGGCGGCTACGGAAGGAAATAAAGCTGTAAATGTATTATTGAGCCGAGAAGAGACTTATGGGGATATTGCTCCCCTTCGCTTAAACTCAAATGGAGTTTCCGCCTTTATTTCAATTATGCGGGGTTGCAATAATATGTGTAGCTTTTGTGTAGTACCCTTTACGAGAGGCAGAGAGAGAAGTCGTGATTTACCCTCTATCCTATCTGAAGCCCGTCAACTTGTACAAGCTGGCTATAAAGAAGTTACCTTACTGGGTCAGAATGTTGATAGCTATCATTGGGTGGATGGACCAACGGCTACCCCTATAACTTTTGCGCATTTATTAGCCGAAGTTGCTTTGATTTCTCCCAAGCTGCGGGTACGTTTCAGTACTTCCCATCCAAAAGATATTACAGAAGAAGTTTTACAAACGATGAGCCGGTATCCCAATATCTGCAAGTATATACATCTTCCGGTACAAAGTGGTAGCAACCGCATATTGCAATTGATGAACAGAACCTATACCCGGGAATGGTATTTATCAAAAATAGCTCGTATAAGGGAAGTGATGCCGGATTGTGGAATCAGCACCGACATTATTTCGGGATTCTGCACTGAAACTGAAGAAGATCATCAGCAAACACTTGATCTGATGCTTCAATGCCGGTACGATTTGGCATATATGTACTTCTACAGTGAGCGCCCAGGCACACTAGCAGAAAGAAGATATGAGGATGATGTTCCGGAACCCGAAAAAAAGAGAAGACTACAAGAAATCATCGATCTACATCGAATCCAATCACTAGAAAGTATGCAAAAAGATGTGAATCGAACCTGGGAAGTGTTGATTGAAGGAAATTCGAAAAAGAGTGATGCCGAATGGCAGGGTAGAACAACCCATAATAAGATGGTGATCTTTGCAAAATCTCCTAATACCCAAAAAGGCGATTATGTGCACATTCATATAACTGAATGCACTTCTGGAACCCTAAAAGGTATTCAGGTAGGGGAAAAAATAGCTTGATTAAATTATTCAGATGGATATCCAAAGTATAAAAAATCGGTTTGGCATTATTGGTAATTCTCCGGCATTGAATCATGCCCTCAGTACCGCCATTCAAGTTGCTGCAACTGATTTAACGGTATTGATTGTTGGTGAAAGTGGGGTGGGTAAAGAAGTATTCTCTCAAATCATTCATGCCTTATCCGCCCGCAAACACAATCCTTTTATTGCCGTTAACTGTGGGGCTATACCCGAAGGCACCATTGATTCGGAATTGTTCGGACACGAAAAAGGCGCTTTTACAGGAGCGGTAGAAAGTAGAAAGGGCTATTTTGAAACGGTGAATGGCGGCACCATTTTTATGGATGAAATTGGTGAAATGCCCTTGGGAACGCAGGCCCGCTTGTTACGTGTGCTCGAAACCGGGGAATACATTCGGGTAGGTTCCTCCAAAGTGCAAAAAACAGATGTACGCGTTATTGCAGCTACTAATCGGGAATTGTTAGACTTTACCCGCACCGGAAAATTTAGGGAAGATTTATATTACCGATTAAGTACTGTACCCATTCGAGTTCCTTCGTTACGCGACCGGAAAGAGGATATCAGTTTATTATTCCGAAAATTTGCGGTTGACTTTGCGGAACGTTATAAAACAGCTCCGGTACAATTAGATGAGGAGGCAAAGAATTTGTTGATAAACCATAATTGGCAGGGCAATGTTCGGGAATTGAAAAACATCGCCGAACAGATTTCAGTGTTGAGTTTGCATCAATTGATTTCAGGTGCCGAAATGAAGAAATTTTTACCAGAAAACAACAGTTCCCGTTTACCGATGCTTTCTTCCACGGCCAGCAATGCCGGTGAATTTGCCAATGAGCGCGAAATATTATACAAGCTGTTCTTCGATATGAAGAAAGAGGTTACCGAAATTAAGAAAATGTTCTTGGAAATTCTGCAAAACCCAACTTTACAAGGTTCCGCCATCAAAGAAGCACGTGAACGTTTGATGGGAGATATGCAACAAATAGCTGAACCGCCGATGGTTACCAATGTGAATACAAACCCTGCAATGCTTAGTACAGCTGCTATTTCGCATCAGCCCGTTTTGTTGCACGAAGATGATATCCATCAGCATGTTGAAGTAGAAGAATCCCTCAACATAATGGATAAAGAGAAAGAATTAATTTTAAAAGCACTAAAAAAGCACAAAGGCAAACGCAGAGATGCTTCCACCGATTTGGGTATCAGCGAACGAACCCTTTACCGTAAACTGAAGGAATATGATATTGAAGAATAATAACCGGAATCAATTATTGGTAATTAATCAGTTACCATTCCATCGGTTTTTTTTAAGGCCGTTTATTGGATGTGCCCTGTTTTTATTTGCCAGCTGCGGTATTTATAAATTTAATGATGCCTCCATTGACCCCACCATTAAAACCATTAAAATAGGATACATCGATAATAAAGCCCGGTATGTAAACCCACAATTTGCTGCCAAACTCACGGATAAAATTCAGCAGAAAATCATTTCGGCAACCAAATTAACCCGAACCAACAACGACGATGCAGATTATGTAATTAATGGTGTGATAACCACCTATGATGGTAGTCAAACCGTTGGTGTTAGTTCTTTGCAGGCCAATACCAACCGATTAACCGTGTCGGTTCATATGACGTGGAAGAATAACAAAACCAATAAATTGGAAGAGTTTGATGTTAGCAGAAGTTTTGATTATCCTGCCAGTCAATCTTTTACCGTGGCCGAAGCACAACTTGCCGATGAGGCCGTTAAAACCCTCACGGATGATATTTTTAACCGTATCTTTTCTAACTGGTAATCCCCTACCCTGCTCATGAACCTGCTGCAAGAAAAAGCTTTATATCACCTTACTGGCCAAATGAAAAATGGTGAGTTGGCAGGAGTTTCTCTTGAAAAGATGGTAAGTAATTACCCTTATTTTGGTCCAGCACAAAGTTTGTTGGCTTGTCATTACCATACAGTTGGCCATCCCTTGGCTGCCGAACAATCTGCCCGAGCCACCCTTTTTTACAGCAATCCCCGTTGGTGGGCCTTTCAATTAGAAGAAGCCATCCAATCGAATAACGAACAACCGGTATCCACCGTATTTATGCCGGTACAAACAGCCACACCAGCTATTTCGATTTCCCCAGAGTTACCAGAAGATACACCGGCCCCC
>JBIINW010000027.1:0-22296 GCA_044337245.1 Sediminibacterium sp.
GAGCAACGGCAACAGTCTCACTTAATTGTCGCAACGGATTTAGATCATCTAAAATCCAGAATCCTCTTCCATGGGTTCCAACAACCAGGTCGTCGTCTTTAATTACCAGATCCCGAATAGAAGTAGCAGGCATATCAAGCCTAAGCGACTGCCAGTGTTCGCCATCATCGAATGAAACATATACTGCATTTTCAGAGCCGGCATATAGCAATCCTTTTTTAGCAGGATCTTCCCGAATGGCATTGATGGGTTCGTTGTCGGGAAGGCCTTTTGTTATTAGCTTCCAGGTTTTTCCGCCATCCGCGGTTTTATAAATATAGGGTCGCATATCGCTGCAACGAATTCTGTTAACTGCCGCATAAGCACCTTGTGGGTTAAAGTGACTGGCTTCCATCAGTGAAACCTTACTCCAGGAAGTGATAGCCGAAGGGGTTACGTTCTTCCAGGTTTTTCCGGCATCATTGGTTACTTGTATATATCCATCATCCGTACCCGCCCAAATGGTATTAATATTTTTAAATGAAGGAGCAACCGTATAAATCACACCTCTCCGCGGCATTTTTTTCATCTCTTCTGTTGCGTATATTCCTACGCTTGCAGGGATATCCCAGGTTTCACGGGTGAGGTCTGGACTAATTACGTCCCAGCTATTTCCTTCATTGGTTGTTTTAAATAACACATTCCCTGCGAAATAAAGCGTTTTTGGGTCGATGGGCGAAAATAGAACGGGTGCTGTTCTGAGAAAGCGATACTTGCCTGAGCGAACGGCTTCGGGGGCGATATTTTGTACTTGCCCGGTTCGTTTATCAAATCGGGTAATTTTTCCTCCATAAATGATATTGGGATTGAGGGGGTCTGCTGCCACATATCCATATTCTTCTACGCCCACCGGATGAAAGTCGCGCGATGTAATTTGACCGTCGTTGCCCCGAGAAGCCACGCTGGCCGATCCGCTTTCCTGCTGACCGCCATATACATTGTAAGGAAAATCATTGTCGGTGCTTACATGATAAAACTGTGCGGTAGGCTGGTTGTACCACGAAGAAAATGTTTCTCCTCCATTCACGGTGATGATGGCACCCTGGTCTACGGCGAACAACATAATTTTAGGATTGGTGGGATGAATCCAGATGCGATGATAATCATCCCCGCCTGGCGCGCCGCGGAAAGCAGACCAAGTTTTACCGGCGTCGTTAGTTTTCCAGGTAACCACATTAGCCGTAAATGCAATGTCGGCATTGGTAGGGTCTGCTTTTATTTCGGCAAAGTCGCTACCGCGCCCCCATAGTCTTGGGTCTTTGTTGATATTCTCCCAGCTTTCTCCTGCATCATCACTCCGATAAATTCCGCCATAATCGCCGGCGTCTACGGTTGCATATAGTCGATTGCTGTTTGTGGGGGCAATACAAAAGCCAATTCTTCCTAATCCTTGTGCGGGTGTGGGCAACCCTTTGGTTAACTTTTTCCAAGTGGTGCCACCATCGGTTGATTTAAAGAGGCCGCTTTCCGGACCATTCCATGCGCCATTTTCCCAGGGACCCTGACGGCCAGCCCAGAGATCTGCATATAATATATTTGCATTATTCGGGTCGAAGCTTACCTGAACGGCTCCTGTATTTTCGTCTTTATATAGTACTCGCTCCCAGGTAGTTCCCCCGTCTATCGAACGATATACGCCTCTTTCGGTGTTGGGTCCATAAGGATGACCGAGTACGGCTACAAATATTCTGTTTTCGTTGTTGGGGTCGATAATGATGTTGCCAATTTGCTGGCCATTATTGAGCCCCATATTTTTCCAAGTTTTACCGGCATCGGTGGATTTATATACTCCGTTGCCGATTGAAAGGTCTGGCCGTTGAATCCCTTCGCCGCAGGCAACCATAACTAGGTTGGGATTTGAAGCGGAAACCGTTACATCTCCAACAGAGCCCGTATTTTCTTTATCGAATATAGGCTTCCAGGTACGTCCATAGTCGGTTGTTTTCCAAACCCCCCCATTGTTTACGCCGATATAAAATACGCCGGGTTGACTGGGAACGCCAACGGCGCCAACGGTTCTACCTCCGCGAAAGGGGCCAATCATTCTCCAGTGCAGGCTATTAAATAATTGCGGAGAGTAGCTTTGTGCCGTTAGCTGAACAAAAAAGAAGAGTAGGCTCAGAGAGAAAATAATTTTTTTCATCGGAGTAATGTTAAGGTCAATAAATATACAAGTTGCTTCTATAATTTTTCGTACAGGGTTCGCAGCTTTTCGCGTGTCATGATTTCTTGCCAGTTGGGCCCGAGTGCATTTTCCCAAAGGGGCTTCATGCCAAGAGATACATCGATCATTTTATTAAAATCATCCCCGCTTAATCCGGCACAGATTCCTGTTGGAATGGAAATGTCATTTTTTTCCACCATGTATTTGAATTCTTTCACGCCGGCAGGATAATATTCTTCCAGGTGATTCATCACAATGCAATTGCCAATACCATGTTTGGTGCCGAGCAAATAACTGAGTCCATAACTTACGGCATGTGCTACGCCCACTTGTGAGTAGGCAATGCTCATCCCGCCGGCATAGGAAGCCATCATCAGCTGATCGTCGGAGGTGGTTGTCCACTCTTTGCTTTCCACAAAAACTTTTCTGCAAAGTTCCAGGGCTTTTTCTCCGTAGCTCTTGCTAAACTCGTTCAGGAAAGTGCCTTCAAGACTTTCAATGCAATGAATATAGCAGTCCATTCCTGTATAAAACCGCTGGTTGGCCGGGGCGTTTTGGGTGAGTTCGGGATCCAGCACAATTTGGTCGAAGGGGGTGAAGTCGCTGTTCATGCCCAGTTTGCGGGTGGGGCCGGTTAAAACGGTGGTGCGGCTTACTTCGGCTCCTGTACCACTAAGGGTGGGGATCCCTACTTTATAAACACCGGGTTGTTTTACTAGGTCCCATCCCTGATAATCGGTGGAGCTACCGGGGTTGTTCATCATCAGCGAAACGGCTTTGGCAAGATCGAGCGTAGATCCTCCGCCTATTCCAATGATACCGCTGATGGTGCCATATTTTTCTTTCAGCTGATGGGCCAGCGAATCTACCTGGGTGGTTTTAGGTTCGTAGGTAACATCGGCAAAAATCAACTCGTCGCGATCTCTAAGGGGGATGCGATTACAGAGGGTGTGGTCTTTAAAAAAATGGTCGACCAGAAAAATCATGGGCGCCGAATTTTTTCGGTTGGGAGCTAGAATTTCATCCAACTGATGCAGGCTTCCGCGGCCATAAATCACATAGCCCACCATTTTAAAATTTCTAAAAGCTGTTGCCATATAAAGATGTTGATTTAGTAAATGTCAAAGATACAGGAAACCGCATGCCTGCATTAACAGCAGACGCGACCGTTATTGCATCAATTTCTTTTCTAGTTCTTCCAGAGAAATGCCCTTGGTTTCGGGAACGCGGGTAAGCACCCAGATGAGCTGTAATACCATCATCCCCGCAAAAAAACCGAATATCGGCCAGGGATTTTCTTTAAAAATGCCCGTATCCTTATCAAGAAAGTAAGGAGTGATCAGCGTAATAATAGCTGCAAATACCCAGTGGATGCTTGCCCCGAAGGATTGTCCGGCGCTGCGAATTTTAGTAGGAAATATTTCGGCAATGAATACCCATATTACGGCACCCTGCCCTATCGCATGCGACGCAATGAACAGCAAAAGGAACGTCATCAAAAATAAAGGTCCGGTATGGGCATAAAATGCATAGGAAACGAGCGACAAGCTGATGATGTATCCAATAGAGCCAATAATCAGCAGGGTTTTACGACCGAGTCGGTCGATTAAGTAAAGGCCAACAAAAGTAAAAATGAGATTCGTACTTCCTATGGCGATTGAGTTGAATAAGGATTCTTTAGTGGCGAGTCCGGCCTTCTCTAAAATTTCGGGGGCATAGTAAAGAATGAAGTTAATGCCCGAGAGTTGATTAAAAAAAGCAATCATAAAGGCCAGCCAAATAATCTTGCTGTGTTGGGGGTTAAAGATCGAGGCAGAATGGGTTGTTTGCAATTCCTGTTGGTTGCTTTGTAGTATGGTGGCTATTTCGGCATCAACATCAGTTACGCCTATTTGCTGAAGGGTCTGTCTTGCTTTTTCGGGATTATTATCTTTGGTGAGTAACCAGCGGGGACTTTCGGCAATGCCAACAACTAGGATTGTATATATAAGTGAGGGGATGGCGAGCACGCCCAACATCCAGCGCCAATCGTTTTCGCCGCCAAAGCCCTCCAAAAGATAGTTGCTAAGGAAGGCAACCAGTATGCCGAATACGATATTGAATTGATAGAGTGCAACCAGTTTTCCGCGGGTTGCTGGGGTAGATATTTCAGAGATATAAATGGGTGCTACCACCGAGGAAACGCCAATCCCTATACCTCCGATAAAGCGGAAGAAAGAAAAAATGTAAGGGTTTCCGGCCAGTGCGGTACCGAAAGCGGAGATGGCGAAGAGGATGCCCACCCAGAGGAGCACTTTTTTGCGTCCAAAGCGTTGTGTAGGAATTCCGCCGAAAAGAGCACCTACCACGGTACCCCAAAGTGCCATCGACATAATAAAGAAGCCGTGAAAGATGGGAGAAGTTTGCCAAAGGTCTTTAATGGGCTGGTTGGCTCCGGAGATAACAACCGTATCAAATCCAAAAATAAATCCGGCTAACGAAACCACGATCGACCATTTTACAAGCATACTTTTTTGCATACCAACTATTTTATGCAGAAAGGTAACAAAAATGGCAGAAAGCGGGTGTGTTATTGAAGCAATTGTTCTGCCTTTCGCAGATCTTCGGGTGTATCTATTTCCACACCCATGTATTGGGTAAGAATCATTTTTATAGGAACGCCGTTTTCTAAATAGCGAAGACATTCAACTTTTTCGGCAGCTTCGAGTGGGCTCATAGGCCAGCGGGTAAAGTTCAGCAGGGCTTCTTTTCGGAAAGCGTATACGCCAATATGTTCGTAGTAACAGGTTTCGGGAAGTACGGCGCGGGGATAGGGAATTACGCTTCTGGAAAAAAACAGGGAGAAGGAATTATTATCTACCGCAACTTTTACATAATTGGGGTCGTTGATTTGTTCGGGGTTGGTCATTCGCTGCATAAGCGAGGCTACCTGCACACGTTCGCCTTCCGGCCCATCAAATGCTTCTAGCAATGATAGTAAGGCTGATTGGTTAACGAAGGGCTCGTCTCCCTGAACATTTACCACAATGTTTGCGGGCATATTTTCTACCGCTTCTGCAATTCGGTCGCTTCCGCTTTCGTGTGTGTGTTGGCTCATGATGACTTTTCCGCCATGGGATGCGATTTCCTGAAAAATAATATCGCTGTCGGTAACAACAAATACATCATCAAAAAGTCCGGTTGCCACCGTATTGTCGTAAGTATGTCGGATTACGGTTTTGTTGCCGAGGGGTTGCATCAGTTTAGCCGGAAATCGAGTGGCGGCATAACGAGCGGGTATCATGGCAATTCTTATCATGCGAAGAAATTGGCTCAGCGGTCGGTGGTGATATTTTTATTAAAGGGTATACCCAGTTGATAGCTCATATTCTCGTCGGCGTTGTTGTCTAATACATCTAGTCCGAACTTAAGTTGATCCACGGGAGTATAATGGTAGGTGCCAAATAGCCGATCCCAGATGGAAAAAATATTTCCATAGTTGGTATCTGTTTCGGGTCTTTTGTAATGATGGTGCACTTTGTGCATGTTCGGCGAAACCAGCACCCAGCTAATGGCTTTATCTAGTTTTTCGGGCAGGCGGATATTTGCATGATTGAATTGTGTGAGCACTACGCTCAGGCTCTGATACATCATTACCAGCCAGATAGGAGTGCCGAGCAACAGAACGCCCATAAGGGTAAAAATAAAACGGAATACGCTTTCACCGGGATGGTGGCGGTTGGCGGTGGTGGTATCAACATGTGTATCGGCATGGTGAACCATGTGAAACTTCCACATCCATTTTACTTTATGTTCGATGTAATGAATAAACCAAGCGCCTACCAGATCTAATAGTAACAGGCCTAATATCATAAAAAGCCAGTTGGGTAGTTGGGTGATGTAGAGCAGTCCAAAACGATGTTGCACTACATAGTCTCCTGCTTTTACCAACAGGAATGCTAGGGCAAAGTTCACCAGGATTGTTGTGAAGGTAAAGAACAGGTTTACGCCGGCATGTTTCCATTTTTGATAAGAGAAGCTAAATAAGGGTATAGCAGATTCGGCAATCCAAAAAACACTAATTCCGCCAGCCAGTATCAATGCGCGGTGTAGGCTAGAGATGGTAGAAAAGTAATGTATAATCTGATCAATCATAGTAGCTTAATAAGTACACAAGGTACGAACAAAGCCGATTCTGCTTTCTTCTGTTTAATATTTAGCGCTAAATGAAAAATTGAGCAATGAGTGCAAAAGCAGAAAAGACGCAATCGAAAAAGGAATTTCGTGTGGGGTTGGATTTTTTGGAAAATATATCGAATCGGGCGAACGAGTGGGCAAAATAAAATCGGGAGGCTGGCTCCCGATTTGTAAATAAATAATATAATATATTAGCTGTTCAGCATCAGCGGCATAACGAGCATTAGTAGATCTTCTCCCTCAGCTTGTTCGGAGGGTTTGATAAGTCCGGCTTTTGAGGGAGTAGATAGTTCCACGCGAACTTCTTCTGTGTCGGCAGCATTTAGCATTTCAATCATAAACTTGGCGTTGAAGGCGATTTGCATGTCTTCGCCGTTGTATTGGCAACTCATGTGTTCGTTTCCTTCAAAGCTAAAATCAACATCCTGCGCGGCCATTTGCAGTTCGCTGCCAGTGATGCTAAGGGCTACCTGGTTGGTGCTTTTATTACTAAACACATTTATCCGGCGTAGCGCATTTTGAAAATCTATTTTGTTTACGGTAAGGTGATAGGGGTTGTCGGCGGGGATAACCACTTTATAGTCGGGGAAACGGGCATCTATGAGTCGGCAAATCATTTGGGTTTCGCCATGACTAACAAACAGGTGGTTACTATTGTAGCTGATGTTCAGTGGCTCGTCGTTGGCGGGCAATGCATTTTTCAGCAGGTTCAATGGCTTTTTGGGAACGATAAAGGAGTCGTTTTTGGTTGCGGCCGTATCGGTTCTTTTGTAGCGAACCAGCCGGTGAGCGTCGGTGGCCACAAACTGAATGCTTTTAGGGGTAAGCTCAAAGAATACGCCTGTCATGGCAGGTCGCAGGTCGTCGCTGCTAACAGCAAACAGCGTTTTATTGATTGCTGTGAGGAGGGCGTTGCTCGTCATAGTAAAACTGGTAGTATCATCTGCCGTAGGCTCTTTGGGAAAATTATCGGGGTTTTCTCCCATCACTTTATACTTACCATTATCGCTGGTAATTTCAACGGAAAAGTTTTTATCGATATTGAAAGTGAGGGGCTGGTCGGCGATATTTTTTAACGAGTCGACTAATATTTTAGCAGGGATACAAACCTTTCCGTTGGTTTTGCTTTCCACCTCCATCTGCACCCGCATAACGGTTTCGAGGTCGGTAGCAACTACGGTAAGTTTTTTGTCTTGAATTTCGAAAAGAAAGTCTTCTAATATCGGCAATACGGTATTGGTATTGATAACGCCGCTGATTTGTTGTAGGTGTTTCAGCAGGCCGGAAGAGGAGACGATGAATTTCATTCTTACTGATTTAGATTGGGAACAAACCTACTGCAAATTGTTAACATTTTATCGGAGTTTTATACCCAATTCTACGCAAACAGATCGAATGTGAAAAGAAGGGAAGCGTATGTGGATTAAATGTTTGTCCTCCTGCTTTTTGTAGTTGCCGGGGGATGAGTATCTTGCTAGTTAATATTGGCATATGTTGCTTATAGGCGAAGAAGAAAAGATACTGGCTAAGTTGAAGCGATTTTGTGCTTATCGGGAACGCTGTTGTAGAGAAGTTCAGCAAAAATTGCAGGGGTTAGGTGTGCCCAGGGGGCTGATAGGTGGATTTGTTCAAACCCTGCAAGCGGAAGGCTACATCCATGAAGAGCGCTTTGCGCGGTTGTTTGCCGGGGGATATTTTCGGCAGAAAAAGTGGGGAAAGCGCAAGATTGTGGCAGCCTTACGGCAAAAGGGAATAGCAGAGACCCATATTCGAGAGGGGTTGCAGGAGATTAATGCCACCGAATACTTGCAAGTGTTGCACCGGCTAACTGAAAAAACCTGGAAACAGTATACCCGGGAGGATAAAGACAAGCGGATAACAAAGGTTCGGGCCTCCTTGATGCGAAAGGGCTTTGAGCCGGAGTTGGTTAGTAGGGCCGTTACCCAATTAGCGAACAGCGCGAAATAGTTGCCGGCGATACTGAAAAATAGCAGTAATATTATCGAACAAAACGGCACATATGTCCCGATTACATTGCACAATTCTTCAGGCTGATTTGATTTGGGAAAACAAGGAAGCGAATTTGCAAAAGCTGGAATTAATGATTGCGGGAATTGTTGGTGCAAAAGAACTCGTGATTTTGCCGGAGATGTTTAATACTGGATTTAGTTTGCGCCCCGAGTTATTAGGGGAAACCATGGAGGGGCCGTCGGTTAGTTGGATGAAAAAGATGGCGCAGCAATATCGGATAATATTAGCGGGGAGCTTGATTATTACTGAATCGGGAAAACATTATAATCGACTGATATGGATGCAGCCGGATGGCAGATATGCACAATACGATAAGCGGCACCGGTTTGCCTATGCCGGCGAAAACGAGCATTTTTCTGCAGGCGATCATCGGCTAATAACGCAGGCGAATGGATTTAAAATTCATTGGCAGGTTTGCTACGATCTTAGGTTTCCGGTGTGGGCTAGGCAGCAATCATCCGAAACACCTGAATATGATGTGTTGGTTTATGTGGCCAACTGGCCAGAGAGAAGGAGCCATGCCTGGAAATCATTGCTGATAGCGCGGGCAATAGAAAATCAATGTTATGTGATTGGGGTAAACCGGGTGGGCGAAGATGGAAACGGGATTGCACATAGTGGCGACAGTATGGTGGTTGATCCGCTCGGACAAGTAATATTGCAGCTCTCAAATGGGGAGGCGGTTGAAACGGTTGCGATAAACAAGCAGGAGCTGGAAGAGGCGAGAACCCGTTTCCCTTTCTGGAAAGACGCAGATAGTTTCACGATTTTACAGTCAAACGATTTAGATGAATAACAACAAACAGTCTTTATTTGTACAAAATCTTTTCACCGGTCAGGAGTGGTTGAGAATGGTAGAAGTGGAGCTACAGGGGAATCTGGTGCTCAATATAAAGCCGGCAGCTGCTCACGTCGGCGCAAATTGGATACCTGTGTTGGCGCCTGCATTTATTGACCTGCAATTATATGGAGCGGAGGGCCGATTGCTATCGGTGTATCCGGATACGGAAACAATTCATGCTATACGAAGAACTTGTGAGGCAGGGGGTGCCACTCATTTTCAGCCAACGGTTGCCACCAATTCGATGGAAGTTTTTAGAAGTTGTATAGAAGCGGTTCGTGCTTATTGGAAAGAAGGGGGAGAAGGTTGTTTGGGTTTGCATGTAGAGGGGCCTTGGATTCACCCCGCTAAAAAAGGCGCACATCTGGAAGCGTTTATTTTGAGGGGAACAATGGAAAGGGCGGCGGAATTATTAGAGGCGGGCAAGGGGGTTATATCAATGATAACCCTGGCACCTGAGTGTTGCGATGATGGGGTGGTGGAAATGATACAATCTGCGGGCATTGTGGTGTCTGCGGGGCATAGCAATGCTACATACAACGAAGCTATTGCAGCATTTGATCGGGGTATTCTGGTTGCCACCCATTTGTATAACGCGATGAGTCCACTTCAACACAGAGCGCCGGGCTTGGTAGGCGCAGTATTAGATCATTCGGATGTGATGGCAAGTATCATTCCAGATGGACATCACGTTGACTTTGCTGCGATTCGCATAGCACAAAAAATAATGGGCAGGCGATTGTTTATGATTACCGATGCGGTTACTGATGCGGATGCGGGGCCCTATCAACACCAGCGGGCGGGGGATAAATATGAGTCATCGGGAATACTTAGCGGGTCTATGATAAATATGGCAGATGGGGTGCGGAATCTAATTGAGCAGGTGGGGATAGCAGCAGAAGATGCGTTATGTATGGCTTCGCTGTATCCGGCTTCGCTAATGAAAGGGATGGGAGTAACCGGAAGGATTGAGGTGGGAGGGGTGATGAATGGGGTGATGATGGATGAGGAATGGGGGGTGTTGGGCCACTTGCGTGCCAATTAGTTACTTACTAAAAAAAAATAATATTAGCTTTTGGAAAGTTCTGAACTTTCCAAAAGTTCAGAACTTTCCAAAAGCTATAAAAACCATGCCAGGTTCTTTTTTCTAACACCGTATTTTATATCAGTAATAATACTGGTTATAAATATCGCTGAACGGTTGATCCAACACAATCCTCCCTGCCTTTACCCTTGCACCTTCTTACTTCCGTCATTCGAGTCAGTCCCGGATTCATAGACAGGTACTGTTTATTTATTTTATCAACTCATCTAACTTTTTTTGCGTGATGGGGTCCTGTTTAAGTTGAAGAGATTTTTTAAAACTCTCTATGGCCTTGGCCTTATTGCCTCGCCGAACGTAAAAATTAGCTAATGCCGCATGTGCACTCGAACTTCCTGGGTAATACCGGGTATTCAAAAAGTAAAATTTCTCTGCCTTGCCATAATACTTGATCTGCTCAAATTCAGTCCCCCAACCCTCAATCAACTTTTCAGCGGGGAAGACCGAATAACCAAAAAATTTTGATGCTTCTATATAGTGTTTCTCGAACTTGCCTGCAAGATCGGCCGTGGAGTCAACATAATCTTTGCTTTCCAGCTTGAAACGATAGTTTCGAAAAATATAGCGAAGGGCATCATGTTCTGTAATAACCGGAACAGTTGTATGGCCATCTTCCTGATAGAATTTACTAGCATACCAAAGTCCATTGTTCTTCCTGCTTCTCAACAGGGTATCTACAGAAAGAATCGAACGAATGTGACGTGTCATGGGAGAATTATCCTGCTGCACCTTGTTGATGTCCATTCCTTCTTCCATCGTATTGGCATAACCAAGATACAAAGTTGTATTGGTGAATTGTTTTTTTTGAAGCACCTCTTTGGCTTGCTTGAGATAATTCATATTATCCCACCACATACTAGGGTCAATGCTGATGTACGCATTGAACATTTCGGTATGGTTCGCCAACATATGCATTGCCATAAGTCCGCCAAACGAATGCCCAATCAGTATTTTGAAGGGCTGAGTAGGATAATTAGCATCTATGAAGGGCATCAATTCCCCTTTCAGGAAGGAGATGAATTTTTCACCACCACCAGATGTTTTAGTAAAGCTACTATCTACATAGGGAGGGTCGCCCTTTACATAAGTTGGCGTCAGGTCTCGAGTTCTGTCTGTATTCGCAATTGCAACTACAATCATTTCAGGACAAACTGTATTGCCGTTCACCTGGCTGAACTGTTGAATGAGTCCGACCACGGAGTAAAAGTGGCTCGGACCGTCAAGCAAATAAACAACAGGGTAACGGTTGGTGGATTTTTCATCCAGCCCATTGGGCATATAGATCCATACTTTTCTGGATTCATTGAGAATCATCGATTGAACGCTATCCACCTTACCAATGATTATTTTTCCGTTCTCTTGCGACCTACCGATAAGAGAAAAAACGAAAAGTGGAATCAATAAAAAAAACTTTTTCATAGAACAAATTAATTCGTCAACTGATATAATTAAATTAATCCTGCTCGGCTAAAAGTTGATTAGAACTCTGCCCTATCAAATTTAATAGAATCTCAATAAATTTCCTTAAGCGGGTGAGAAATCAGCTTCTGAAATATAATGCCAAGGATGATGTAAATGTAAAAAGTAAATCTTTATAAAGATAACCTTGAGGGTTGCAATAATCCGAGGGGGATTGATAATCATCCCAATAGCCCTTGAAGGGGTAAATAGAATATTAGATGCGGTTGTGTATAACAAGCGACGAGGGAAAAAGCTATCGCTGTATGAGCGACTTAATTTTTTCCATTTTCAAATCTACCCCGCGCTCAATAGCTGCTGATGATGGAGGCACATAAATATCGGGAAGCACGCCCCCGCCCTTTGGCCGACTTTTATTGATTACTAAGCGATAAAGTGGAAGCGACACTCGCAATTTAGAGTTGGGTAAAGTACAATATGGTATCATCATTGCCGAGTTGCCATAGTATCCTCCACCCGTTTCTTCACCCACCAATTTAACATTTTGTTGTCCCTTCATTTCACCCAAAAAGAGAGTAGTAGCAGAAAAACTATATCCGCCTTGCACCAAATACACTTTCCCGTTAAAATGATTTTTTTCAATGGGCTCCCATTGTTTTGTTTCAAACCGTGTAAAATGGTATTTCCCATCATCCAGCTTCTTTCCGCTGAATACAAGCATCAAGGAATAAATCCATGCACTGTTAATATATCTACCATTGGATAGCCCCCTATTATTTCTCACAACACTATCCGCGACCTTAAAGCGATGATCACTAATGTATCGGGTGAGCAAGGTGCTATTACTAACCTTGCCTCCGCCATTGGTGCGCAAATCAATTACCAGATTTTCAGCACCCGCTTTTTTTATTTTTCGAAAGCTACTTCTGATAAATCTGCCAGTACCCGAACCCGAAAAACTTCCCAGCCGCATAAATGCCGTTCGCGTAAGGGTATCAATCTGCAACATCCTTTTTTCGGCTTTTTGAATTTTTCTGATTTCTTTATTGGAAGGGATTTTGATGCCCAGATTCTTATTGATAGAGTCTTTTGTTATGGAGGCGAGTGCCGAAGCACTCACATTGGCAATCAGCGTATCAACTCGCTTACCGTTCTGGTTCAAAAAGGAGATGGCATAAAAACTATCTAGTCCCAGCACGTTTTTATAAAAGGCGCCAAAGTTACCGCTGATTTGTTGTGTGGCAAATTGGTTTCCAGGACCATCACCACTAATGAATTGCGAGAAGGTGTCAATGAGCTGACCACCACTTCTCTGATTAATTTTTAAAATTTTGGTGCCCCTTACAAATACCGAATCCCTGGGTCGAAGACTATTGATTACTACCATACTATCGTCCCAAACTTTAATATTCAGCGGAAATCTAAATTTAGAAACGCGGGAGTATTTTTTTGTAAACGATTTTGAATTGCGAACGGCGGTATGTCCGCATTGTATTTTGCTCACATACGCAGCTACTGTATTTCTGAAAGACACTTCATTCATTGAGTCTTTTACCTGATCTATTGCTACCCTAAAAAAACTATCGAGGGTTTGCTGGGGTGTATACCAATACATAGAAGGGTGATTCGCTTCCAGTATTTTTTTAAGCAGCTGTAAGTCTTCACGCAAAAGCGTTGCCGGCTGTTTGGGTAATTGCGGAGCAATCCCTTGAGCAGAAGCCCCCCAACATATCAGCCACAGCCCCACAGCGATGAGCATTCTTGCTTTCATTACCTATCTGGTTTGAAAGGCGTTCCAGCCCTGAGCCGTTAATGGATAATCGTTGCCTCCTCGGCTAATGAGCTTACAGCCCTCCTCAAGTGTAGTCATATAGCCGATTACACTGATCTCTTCATTCAAAACAATTTTATCATGATCCTCCTGCCGAATGGTAAAAATCAACTCATAATCTTCGCCGCCATTCAGGGCACAGATAGTTGGGTCTAGTCCAAATTTATAGGCAGCTTTACGACTATCTTCGGATATAGGTATTTTGTCTTCATAAACCCGGCATCCGATACCACTTTGATTACAGAGATGTAATACTTCACTGCTAATACCGTCACTAACATCCATCATAGCAGTTGGTGTAATACCTGCTTCTTGCAAAAAGTCTATAACTTCTTTGCGGGCCTCCGGTTTTAATAATCGGCCAACGATATAAGATTCGTTTTCGAGGTTAGGCTGAATGGCGTTGTTTTCAAGAAAAATTTTCTTTTCCCTTTCCATCAGGGTTAGCCCCAGAAACGCGCCGCCACAATCGCCACTAACACAAATCAGATTACCCGCTTCCGCAGTGTTTCTTTTTACAAACTTGTCTGGAGCCACTTCACCAATTGCAGTAACTGAAATGATTAAACCTTTACCAGAAGAGGAAGTATCACCCCCTACCAGATCAACCCCATGTTTGTTACAGGCAAGATAGATGCCCTCATACAATTCTGTAAGCGCTTCTACACTAAAGCGATTGCTGATCCCGAGGCTTATAGTAATTTGTGTGGGTGTTCCATTCATAGCATAGATATCACTCAGGTTCACCATTACGGCTTTGTATCCTAGGTGTTTTAGCGGGGTATAGGTTAAATCAAAGTGAATACCTTCAATTAGCAAGTCGGTGCTTATAAGGGTTTGCTTGCCAAAATGATCAATCACTGCGGCATCATCTCCTACCCCTAAAATGGTAGAAGCGTTATGTATTTCTATGTTTTTGGTAAGATGTTCGATGAGTCCAAATTCACCCAGGCTGCTCACTTCTGTTCTGTTGTTCATGCGTACTATTTTGTGATTGAAATTAAAGAGTCACTTCTCCTCCATTAATGATGTGTAAAAGTTCGTTGTGAATTTTTCCGTTGGTGGCCAATAAATGGGGCTGATATGGAGAGTAGGGGTTTCCGGCAAAATCAGTAACGGTTCCCCCCGCTTCTTCTACCATTAAAAAACCCGCAGCACTGTCCCAGGCCTGGAGTTTATGTTCGTAAAACCCATCAAACCTTCCCGCAGCTACCCAGCAAAGATCAATCGCCGCACTTCCCAGTCTGCGAACCGGAATACCTTTTCTGATCAGCTTTTCAAATATTTGCAGCGGACCATTGGGAGCATCCAGATAAGTGTAAGGGAAACCAGTTACTAGGCAGCTTGATCCTACCTTTTCTTTACTGCTCACGCTTATTTTATGATCATTTAGGGAAGCGCCCCATCCTTTTTGAGCGAAAAATAATTCTTTCATAAACGGATTATATACAGCTCCCATAATCATTTTTCCTTCTTGCTCTAACCCGATACTTACACAGCAAAGCGGAATGCCGTTTGCAAAATTTACGGTTCCGTCAATCGGATCAATAATCCACTTATAGGCAGATTCCTGAATAATCTCACCGGCTTCCTCACTCAATAAAAAATGATCGGGAAAATCTTTGCGGATTACATCAAAAATGGCTTTTTCGGCGGCATGGTCTGCTTCGGTAACCAAGTTATTTATACCTTCTTTATTGCTGATAACAAACTGTCCATTAAAAAAGCGAACCATTTCGGATGCGCCGGCTTCCACGGCTGCTAGTAGGGTTTGTTTAAACATATTGCAAAAGTAAGGCAGGCATCGGCCTTCCGGAAATAAAATGCAGGTTCTTACCCTCCTTTAACAGGTTTTTTGTGGGATTGTACTACTTTCAACTTTTGCTAATCATGTTAGGGCCGTATGTTGTTATCTGTAATCATCGTTCATTATCGGGTTCCGTTGTATTTAGCGCAATGCCTTTATTCTCTAGAAGTGGCGCTGGCAGGCAAGGAAGCAGAAATTATTGTGGTCGATAACGATTCTCAGCCCAAGCATACTATACCACTCATAAATCGGTTTAAACAGGTTCGCTGGATTACTCCCGGCGAAAATGTTGGCTTTGCCGCAGCCTGTAATCTTGGTTGGAAGCAGTCTTACGGAGAATATGTTTTATTCCTTAATCCCGATACCCTCATTACAGCCCAAGCAATCGATTCCTGCCTTGGGCTGTTGATAAAAAACATTACAGTGGGTGCCGTAGGGTGTAGGTTGGTGAATGGATTTGGATATTTTTTACCTGAAAGTAAGCGAAGCCTTCCTTCCCTGTTTTCTGCTGGTTGTAAGTTGACTGGTTTGTCTGCTCTATTCCCTCGGTCAGCAATATTTAATCAATATGCCATGGGCAATGTTGATTCGAAAGATTCATGTGCGGTGGAAATATTAACGGGGGCGTATTTATTGGTTCCCCGGAAAGTGTTGGATAAAGTAGATGGATTTGATGAGGCTTTTTTCTTATACGGGGAAGATGTAGACTTCTGTAGAAGAATTGGTGTTGCCGGATATAACTGTTGGTACGAAGGCGGCACGTCGGTGATACATTTTAAAGGCGCCAGCTCTCGCCATAGGGGGAGGCACTATTTTAATCATTTCTACAAAGCGATGATGGTATACTGTAATAAGTATTATCCGTTTCCTGTAAAAAATATCTTACAGGCTGCTATATTCATCCGCCAACAACTTCATTGGGGTTGGAGTGTTTTGCGCTGCGCGATATTGCCCCAAAAACCTTTTCAGCAGGATTCTTACCGATTTTTGCTGGTAAGCATTGGCGGGGAAAGCGAGCAATTGATTCGGCCACTTAGGGAAAGTAACTTTCTGGATTTGCGTATTGAAGAAATCAGCTGGTTTACATGGATCTCCGACACGAAAGGTATCAAACAACAACTCCAGCCATCCATTGTGGTTTTTTGTATTGGCCAATTGAGTTTGCAGGAGGTGATAATTTGGCGAACGCAAAATCCATCCGGCCAACTTTGTTTTTACTGGCATGTGAAAAGTGATGGGCTAGTAGGCCCAGAAAACGCTCTTTCCTTGCAGGCCGAATAACCACTGCCTCAGCTGATATGTGAAATCTATTCAGTAACTTTGTGTAAAGTGCTTGCCGATGCCCCTTTTCACTTTGCAACTTCCTAATTCGATTCTAAAAGCACTGCGTCTTCCCCAAAATAATCCCCGCAGCCAACAACTTCGGGTTTTAAAAAAATTATTGAAAAAGGCGAGATTTACCGAGTTCGGACAACAATACCGATTCGATGAAATTTTACTCAGTAAGCATGTAGGAAAAAAATTTCAGGAGCAGGTGCCCGTATCTAATTATGATAGTATTTATAAAGCCTGGTGGCATAAAACCATGGCGGGTACCCCCAATGTATGCTGGCCTGGAAAAATTCGGTATTATGCACTCAGTAGTGGCACCAGTGAGGCGGCTAGTAAATTTCTCCCAATTACAACTGATTTGTTGCGTGGGAATAAAATTGCCATGATTAAGCAGCTGTTAAGCTTGCGTACCTATGAAGATATTCCATTGGCAACCGTTGGAAAGGGCTGGTTGGCATTGGGGGGTAGCACAGATTTACAAAAGGGAGCCGGATATTTTGCCGGTGATTTGAGTGGCATTACAATAAAGAGATCTCCTTTTTGGTTCCAGCCCTTTTATAAGCCCGGAAAAAAAATTGCGCGCGAAAAAGACTGGAATAAAAAGCTGGAAGAAATAGTTGAAAAAGCACCTCAATGGGATATTGGGTTTTTAATAGGCGTACCTGCCTGGATTCAGATGTGCATGGAAATGGTAATTGCCCGTTATCAGCTGAAAAACATTCATGAAATCTGGCCCAACCTGGCCGTTTTTGTGCACGGGGGCGTTCATTTTGAACCCTACAAAAAAGGATTTGAAAAATTACTCGGCAAGCCAATTACCTACATCGAAACCTATCTGGCCAGTGAAGGGTTTATTGCTTATCAGGATAGGCAATATGCTAAAGGAATGCGACTGGTTACGGGTGAACACCTTTTTTTGGAGTTCGTGCCTTTCAATGAAAAAAATTTTACAGCCACCGGAGATTTGGTTAACAATCCGGAAGCCCTTATGATTCATGAAGTGGAAGAGGGTAAAGATTATGCACTGCTCATCAGCACTTCTGCCGGCGCCTGGCGGTATTTGATTGGAGATACCGTTCGATTTGTTGACAAAGAAAATTGTGAAATCATAATAACCGGGCGCACAAAACATTTTTTAAGTTTGGTTGGGGAGCATTTGAGCGTGGATAACATGAACCGGGCTATTCAGGTTGCTGCAGAAAAGCTCAATATCAGTATTCCAGAATTTACCGTAGCCGGAGAACCCAGCGGGTCTTTTTTCGCACACCACTGGTATGTGGCAACCAATGATTTGGTAGACCCGTACGAGCTAGGAAAATTGATTGATGATACCTTGAAAGAGTTGAATGATGATTATGCAGTAGAAAGAAAAGCTGCTTTGAAAGAAGTTAAGCTGGATGTGCTTTCGGAAAAAAGATTTCTCGATTTTATGCAATCGCAGGGAAAAGTAGGCGGACAACATAAGTTTCCCCGGGTATTAAAGGGCACTATGTTAGAAAAGTGGCAGGCATTTCTGGCTAAATAGTCGTGGGCCCCACCGACCTAGTTGATTATTAATTGTAAACAGAACTGATATGCTGGCTCCAGTGTTGAAAGGGTTATTGTTGGGGTTTTTTCTGGCCATTTCGGTGGGTCCGGTAATCTTTTCTATCATAAAACATAGCATCAGTCACGGAAAACTGGCCGGCTATATTCTGGTGGCAGGCATTTCTGTAAGCGATATACTTCTTTTACTGGTTTCGCACTTTTTCACGCAGTTATTTCATTCCCTCATGGCACACAAAACTGCCATAGCGATTGCGGGCAGTATATTTTTAATTGTGTTGGGACTGTACACGCTGTTTTTCAAAAAGATTGCCGTTTCTAGTGAAAACAGTTTAATAGATAGGGAGTATAAAACGCATCATTACATCGGAATGTTTTTTTCGGGATTCCTGATCAACATTCTTAATCCCGCCGTATTTCTTTTCTGGTTTGCGTGGACGGCTGCCATTCATGCCGACGCCGAATCAACACCCAATCCTGCACAGTATCAGTTTATTGTTTTCGCCACATGCCTGCTGTTTGTTTTACTAACCGATTTGATGAAAGTTTTTATGGCTGCGAAACTTCGCAATCAACTTACCCCCAAAGTATTGAGGATCATCAATAAAATATCTGGTATCATTTTGATAGGGTTTGGGATTGCTCTTGTCGGAGGACTTCTCTTTTGGGGTACCCGCTCACATTAAATTCGGAATGCTGTATGAGAACATTTTTATTGTTGCTGAGTTTTTTTATTTGGCTTGAGTTACCTGCTCAGTCGGATTTGTTGGTGTTGAAAAAAAAGGGAATAACCTTACAAAGCTGGTCCTCCGGCAGCTATATCATATTCCGCTTCACGAATCGCCAGTGGATTGAAGGATTTGTAAGAAAAGTACAGAATGACTCCATATGGCTTAATCAGGTACAACTTAATCGGGTGTTTAATAATTGGGGTTTTTATAGTTTCGACACAGCCCAATTGGGGATAATGAAATTTCATGTAAAAGAAATCAGCGCAGTGCCCAAAAAGAATTTTTCAAATAATATTATTACGAATGGCAAGCTTTTTCAGGTGGGGTCTGGGGCTTTTATTTTTTTAAATGTATTTAATTCTGCTATTCGTAAAGAGCCTGTTTTTGCTTCTGATAATTTACCCAGACTGGGGGTTGCCTCGGCTGTTTTTCTGTTAGGTACAATTTTGGCACGATCCCATAACATGTATTGGGAAATGGGTAAACGTTATCAGTTTAAAACAATACAATTGGGGGTAGATAGCAGCAGGCGGACTGCTACAGAAAAATCAAACCCCTCTTTACAATAATCAGCATGGCTTTACAAATAGCAAAAGGTTTGCGTACCCTCTATAGAATCACAAAAAAGGTTCTTTTGTATTCTTTTCTTTCTTCGTTTTTATATATTGTAGTTGGTCGTTTTCTGATGCCCCCCATAACCATTATGCAAATAACCAATTCCTGGGGTTATGGGTTCAAGCGAGATTATGTAAGCTGGGAAAAAATAGCCCCCTCTGTAAAATTAGCGGCGATTGCCAGCGAAGACCAATCTTTTACCGATCACGGGGGCTTTGATTGGGATGCTATTGAACACAGCTTACGGCCTAGGAAAAAAGGTAAAAAATCTAAGATCCCCTTGGGCGGCGGCGCTAGCACCATTTCGCAGCAAGTGGCAAAGAATGTATTCTTATTCAATGGGGCTGGTGTTTTCAGATATGTGCGAAAACTGCCCGAAATTTATTTTACTAAAATGATTGAATGGTGTTGGGGTAAAAAACGAATACTAGAAGTATACCTGAATGTGATTGAAATGGGTCCAGGTATTTTTGGTATTGAAGCAGCTGCACAACATTATTTTGGTAAGCCGGCTTCCCGTTTATCCCGCGCAGAAGCTGCTATGATTATAGCTTGCCTTCCTAACCCGAAAAGATTTACGGTTAAACCCCCGAGCGCCCGCGTTGGATGGCGCTACCCACAAATTTTACGGGAAATGAATAATATAGAAGATGATGAAGACATTCGAATCCTCATCCGAAAATAATTTTTATTTGATTGCGCCGCCTGAAATAATAGATTTCACCGAATCAATCGCCTGTTGCAGCCTTTCCTCATGGCTGCCACTCACAACATGCCAGGGAGTCGATTGATGCATGAGCAGGTCCTTATAAATATGAAAAAGCTCAACGCGGTTTTTGTCATCGGGATATTCTCTGAGTTCATCTTTCACCCAAGGCAAATCTGGGGAACACAATAGATAACCGTGGTATTGCCTTTTTGCAATCTCATCTAAAACGAAAGGGTGACATTTTCCAAATACATATTCACACCACACTTTCATTACATACATATCGGTGTCAATAAAAAGTAATGGCGGATGCAGGGTGGTTATAAGAGAGGAAGCATTGATCCAGCAACGCTCTTTTTCCGACCAGCTCCAGCTATTTTCTATCTGTCTGGCATATTCATCTTCCAGCGCTAGCTGTCCTTTAGCGATTTCCAGCAGTTGCTCAAACGTGTAGGGGGTACCATTACTAAGCAGATATTCTCTGGCAAATTCAGGGCACCAGCGGGTGTGAAAATATTGTGCGAGCTGTTCACACAATGTGCTTTTGCCGGTAGATTCGGGCCCAATAATTACTATTTTTTTTACCATACGGGAAAACTACGTGTAAATGCTATTACACAACGGGGTTTTGATTTGAATGTTGCATTCGCTGCCTCGCTTTTTTCTGCCAACTTATAAGTCCGGCTATGGCTAATAGCAGCAATATTATAAACTGAACAGCGGTAAACATATAACCTTTAACAAAATAAAGCGGAATGGAAGCCAGGTTGGTGGCAATCCACCAATACCAGCTGGCCACTTTCTTTTTTGCCATACCCCACATGCCCGTATAAGCTGTTGCGGAAGCAAATGCATCGGCCCAGGGGATGGCTTCGGGGGCAAAGGAGGCTTTAGCCCAGGTTAACCCCCCAAAGAGAATTCCATAGGCAATTCCAAAAAAAAGCAATTGAAATTGCCAATCTTTTGAATCATTGGTAGTGATGTGCAATATCCGGTCTCCAGATACTTGGTCTTTTTGCGTCCATAACCACCATCCATACAAACTCATAATCGTATAGTAAAGGTTTACACTGGCTTCTCCAAGCAAATGCCCTTTCACACTGATATAAATAAACAGGATGGTATTGATTAATCCGGTAGGATATACCCAAATACTTTCTTTTCTACTAAACCAAACACTGATAATGCCGCTGATAACAGCCACCATTTCAACGGGCCCTGTTTGTTGCAGACCGGTATAAAATTCTTGATATAATTGCTGTAATGGCAAGGAGGTGAAGATACTAATTCAATCAGGTTGTACAACCTAGACTGTTATAAAGTAAACTGATAAGTTGTGATGCAGTAAGTAATTATTCGGCTTCTGCTACTACTTCCTTAACTTCCGGAATCATGCGCTTCATCATTCCTTCAATACCCGCTTTTAGGGTTATCATGGACGAGGGACAACCACTGCAGCTACCTTGCAGCATCAGGTTTACTACCCCATCTTCGTAGCTTTTAAATTGAATGGCACCACCATCCATTTCAACGGCAGGCTTCACATAATTTTCCAGCAACTCTTTCACGCGCTTTACAATATCGTCATCGTCTGCATGAACCGTGTTGCCAGTGGGCTGCATCTTTGCCAACTCCTCTTCGTTTACGACTACGCCCCCATTTTCAAGGTAATCTTTCAAAAATTGTTTAATGGCAGGAATAACATCTTGCCAGTCTTCAGTTTCTGCCGTTTTGGTAAGCGTAACAAAATTGCTCGCAATAAATACGCCTTTTACAAAGGGGAAACCAAACAACTCTTTAGCTAATGGAGAGGGCGAAGCCAGACTCTCTTCTGCAAAGTCAATGCTTTTACCCGGATACAAAAGCTTGTTTGCCACAAACTTCATAGTTTCGGGGTTGGGCGTCATTTCAGTATAAATGCTGATAACAGGATTTCCGGTAGTAATCATAGCGT
>JBIINW010000153.1:0-6566 GCA_044337245.1 Sediminibacterium sp.
AAGCACCGGTAATATTGGTATTATATAAAGCTGTATTGGAAATCGTTGGGGTCATGGGCCCACTCACTTGTTTCCAGGTACCCATCTCAATACCAGCAGGTGCGTTTCCTGCCAATTGAAAAGTAGTAGCGGTGGCAGTTAAACATTGATTAGGACCAGCATTTGCCAAATTAGGACCTTGCAAGCTGTTGGTGGTAATGGTAACTCTACTAAAGTTTGTTCCACAAGCATTGCTGATTGTCCATGTAAAAGTGTACGAAGTATTAGCTGCTAATCCGGTTACTTTTGTATTAGGGTCATTAACACTTTCAAAAACAACGCCGGCAGATGGAGTTACCGACCATATTCCTGTTTCGTTTAAAGAAGCAGGACTATTCCCCTTTAATATATACGGAGCGCCTGCGCAAATTGTTTCGTTTGCACCTGCATTGGCAGTGGTAGGCGTTAAACTTGACACCACAACTCTTACATCGTTTTGTTGATCGGGAGTGCCGGGACCCGCTGTAATAAGCCAACGGAAAAAGTAAACGCCGTTGGTTAAACCGGTGGCACTTGTTACGTTACTAAATGGAGAAATAATGTTGGCAGTATTAGGTCCACTCACTTGCGACCAAGAACCGGTTCCAACAAGGGGCTGATTAGCTGCAAGAAATACATCAAAATCATTACAAGCCAATACTTGTTCCGAGCCTGGATTCGATTCAGTTGGCAGCAAAGATTCCACTACATACCCATCAGCAGAAGCTACTCCGCATGGTCCTATCCCACCGGGGGCAAACCGAACTAGTCTAAATCGATAGGTTCCAAATTGATCAAGACCCTCTAAATCGAGAGAAGTATTATTGCCAATACTTTGAAGGGGGGTAGATCCGGAAGGAGCCAATGTACTTCCTGCTGGTCCACTTATCAATTGCCAACTTGTTTGAATCCCCCCGGTATACGTAAAGGGCAGAGAAACAGAAGATTGTGTTGGAGGCAAGAAAGTAGAAGAATTTATAAATGAAATAGTAGGTGCCGTTATATAGTTTACTGTGTAATTTCCCTCAGAGATACAACCGGTAACTGTGTTAGTAATGGTATACCGAAATGTACTGGAAGACCCGGGCGTTAGGTTGGATATAACGGTGGTAGGACTATTAGGAGAAGCAATGGTTCCAGATCCAGCAATTTTGGTCCATAAAGCAGTTTCATTGGTTAGTGCCGGAGGATTGGCGGAAAAAACAGTAGAGGTAGTATTGTCACAAAACACTCTGCTGGCACTTCCCGCAGCTGTGATTGCTTGTCTGGCTGCCGGAACCGTTATGGATACCTCATCGGTTCCATTGGCACAGGGCCCGCTAACATTCCAACGAAAAGTATATACCCCTTCTTTTAAATTAGAAACATTGGAAATATTACTGTTAGGATTCCCAATAAATGGTACGGAGGGTCCACTCACGAATGTCCAGGTTCCTGACTGGCCAAATAATCCATTACCCGCATATGAGCCCTGCAGATTTGTATTTTGCGTAAGATTATAACAGGCACTTAAATTTTGATCCGGACCAGCACTCACAGTGCCACTAACACCTGTGGAAGTGAAAGCTACTGTTGATGAAGTGGAACAACCATTATCCGAATTATTTATTGTCCATCTTAACACGGTTTGTCCTGATTGACCTACCGGAATTACTACAGAAGTTGTTGGCGAAGAAGGATTTACTATAGTAACATTTGGTCCACTTACTTTACTCCAGGTACCAAATTCCATAGGTGTTAAGGGAGCATTTGCTGCCATAACTATAGTTCCTGCACAAACCTGGGGTATGTTTGGCCCTGCATTGGCGGGTGTAGAAGATTGTGTTTGAAATTTAACAGTTTGAGATACCTGAGCACCATCCGCACAGCGGGCTGAAATCCGAAATTCATACATTTGCCCTTGAGAAAAGGCATTCACATTTACCCGAATGCTAGATCCATTTACAACCTGATTGCCCAGACTTACGGTTGGTCCACCTATTTGTGTCCAAATGGCATTTCCTCCTGGAAAAAAGCTTCCATTGGCCTCTCCTTTTAATATAAATGGAGCACCCTTACATACAAATTCATTTACCCCTGCATTTACCGTACAGTTTTGCGCAGAAACCCCGATTGACAATACTGACAAAAGTGGAACTACTAGACAAAACCCAACTTTATTAAAAAGAGTCGGCATTGAGGCAATTATTTTTGATAAAGAGGGGATAAAGATAAATGCAAAATTTTGTTAAATCATTGATTTTAATCAGTTTTTACTAACAGAATCTGTGTTAAATAAAAAAGATTGAACAAATGTGTCAAATCAATAATTATAATGAAATCAATTCATTAAACATTAAAACAATTTCAACCATGTAATTAAATCAAAATAGATATACTAGGTTATAAAAAATCGACCCCCGGAGGATATCCCGGGGGTCGATATTAAACATATAAACAGATGATTAAAAGTGATGTGCGAGTGTAAATCCAAAGGTAAAGAACCCATCCGACACATCAGCTGCCCCTGAACGGAGTTGCCCTTTTTGCACATAGCGGTTGGTTGGATTGGCAAAGTATTTAGCCGCTTCCGGATTATCGGGATTGGCCAACCCGATAGCGATGGGGTCAGGATAAGGATCGGGGCCCACATCATCCAGATAATTAGTAAATGCCAGGTGATAGGTTGCGAAGAAAGAGAAGATGGTCTTCTTATTTACATAATAACGTAACTGAGCAGTAACAGGTGCACCGAGGGTAGAAGTTGCATAAGGAACCAATGGTGTAGCTGAAGTGGAAGGTATGGTTTGACCCCCCGTTCCCATTGGCTGCAGTGGATACCATTTACCCAGGTATTCGCCCATAGGCGTGAACATGATATAATTTACCCCAAAGCCGATAGAAGGGCGAAACCTCATATTACTTGCATAAATCCGATTATTAAAGAAATCATATTCAAACTGGATGCTCAAAGTGGTGGTAGGCGTTTTAAACGACATCCCTCTGGAAACCTTAGAGGTATCACCCGATCGCAAATCTGAACCCGTTAATGTAGCCGATAAATAAGAGATACTTAAAGACAAGTTCTTCTTTAAACTATAGCGGAATTGCAAACCGAAAACCGAATTAAAATCATTCGAAAATAAACGTGAATTCGAGAGTGTTCCATAGTAAATGGCATTACCTGCTAAAATGCCTACTTCATATTTCTTTTTGTATTCAGACACAATCACAGGTGGCTTGTTTCTTCTGCGCATGGTAGAGTCGAATTCAGACTGTCCAGCTCCTGCTCCTTTTCCTCCTCCCCTTCCGATTCCGTATTGTGCGCGTTTGCTGAACATGTACTTCAAAAAGGCCTCATATCCAATATATACATCGGCAACATATTCCCCTTGTTCTCCTTCCAATCCTCTTACAATTAAGTAGCCAGGTTTAGATTTAAAGAGGGTATCCACCGGTAAAGTCATATTCAACTGAACCATATTTTTTGTTCCAATATCTTTTTTATACGATCCCGGAGAAATTACACTATCGGCTGTGTTCAAAGAATCTTTTGCATAGATATAATGCAGGCTCATAGTTCGGGCTACTATGGGTCGGTTAGATATCAGTTGAACAGCCCGCAGTCCCTGACGGAGATTAAATGTATTGGTTATCGGATTGGAGCTATCGCCCACCAACTGCCATTTATCATTGATAAACTTCATGGCTTTTTTATTTACCATTCGTCCGCTCCCGGCATTGATCACTCCAAAAATGTGAACCGGAATCGAATCCGATGGTGCCATTGCAAAGGGATTGATTACCAATTTGGGGCTGGTATAGTTGGCCTTGTAGTCGAAAATATGTTTGCGGATATCTGCTTCTTCATAATCACCCCAGTAGTTGTTGGGAGTAAACAGGCTATCACCACTTCCATAAATACCCATATGGGCCTGTTGCACAACGGTATCTGCATCTAATTCGCGCATGTAATTGTATACAAAACTATTTTCCCGGATATTGGCTGTAAATCGGGTTTGCATATTATCGAGCTTACCAAAGAGAATGTTATTTGAATACGTGTATTGAGCGTAGCCCGATATTTTATTGCTGGTGAACGTATTTCCAAATACATCAATCTTTAAATAATCACTCCGTAAATCTTCGAATCGCAATGGGGCAGTATTTCCTCCAAACAAACATTGTGAAATTTGAACCGAGGAGATGGGAGGATTATCACTGAAAGGAATTTGTGGATTCATTACGTGCAATACCGCCTGCGAACCTAAGTTATTGATGAACTGACAGTTTCTAATAACCGCTTTGGTTCTATACCAGTTATCAGAGAACAATAGTGGTATACTCAAGCTATCGAACGTAGTGTACTGAATGTTGATATCACTATTTACCACACCCTGAATCACAATACCATTGCCTGTTTGATTTTTTGAGCTGGTAATCCGAATGCGGGCGGTTGGTGTTCCGCTAAAGCGAACAGATCCCAAACATATGATACTAGCTCCTGAATTAATCTGCACCTGCGCACCTGCCTCAACAACAAATGAGTCAGACACAGAGATTACTTCATTAATCACATAGTTTTTCTTGGCTAAAATCAACGAACCGTAGTTACCCGATAAGGTATCCTGTGACTGGGCTTGTTGAAATCCCATCAGCAGAAACAGTCCCAAAAAAATCTTACGATACATCATTCAATGATTTTATAGGTTAATGGAGAGGCAATTCTTGAAGTACCATCAATCATGGTTACTTGTATATTATCGAACAGTAATAGGTCACCTTTCTTTAATTTCCGCAACATTTTCTGCAGTTCAGCGGAGAAAACGTCTCCATAATTCAAAATACGCTCCTGAGGGGTTCCTTCATCTTCTTTTGGAATTCTGGTAACGTAAAACGAATTGATTCTTCCCGGGAAATTCGGGATATCATAAATCTGCAAATAGCCCACCAGGCGATTGGCATTGAATAAATCTTTAATTGATGCAGTTACTCTAAAAGAGTTAGACGCATCCCCACTCAATTTTACCTGCGGTGGAGGAATCATCTGCACCATTACTTTTTTCTCAAAGGAAACTTTTTTGGTGAACTTTCTTTTGTCTGAGAACCTAAGAGTATACTGACCGGTTTTAGGGAACTTGATTAAATAGGTATTGCCTTGTTGTCTCACTGCTGCAGTGGGTGTAATTTCGAAATCGAAATCTACCCCCATTAGGTAGTTGAATTCGCGCAATACTTCATTTTGAATACCTACATAAAAAGTTTCTGAGTGCAGAGAGGTGATGATTCGCTGAATAAATTCATCAAAATTATCGGTATTGGAAGCCCGATCGTTGGTAGAGTCGGCCTGAACGGGATATTTGGGCGTTGCCGGAGCAGCTGGTGGTTGAGGAGAAGGATTGGGCGTTCTGGCAAAAGTATCCTGCAACTTTTGTTGCTCAATATTTTGGGTAGTATTTTTATTAGGTTCAAATAAAATGGCTTCTTTTTCTTTCTCTGAATAATAAGAAGGCTGATAGCCAATTGTTCTTAGTGCCGCATTCTGATAAATATTCTCGTTTTGAATTAATATCAGTTGAATTCTTTTTACGTGGAAGTAACTAATTGCCGTGGGCTTATGGAGAAATAAATAGTTTGCCCAATCTTTTAGTGACCCATTTTGAGCAATAACCGGATCAATCATAGGAACCAATTCTACAATTGCCTGATCGATTTGATAGGGCTGTGCTTTTAAAAAAGTAACTAACGATACCAAATCATCCTTGATTCTATAAATACCTGAGTCTTTCAAAAAATAGGCTTCCGTAAGTTTTCTACTATTGAACTGTTCTTTGGTTGTAGTTCCCGCATCTTTGAGATATTTCTGAAGATTAAGATCAAACGCCTTCATTTTTTCATAACTGCTGTGAATACGATTTTGCATACCTAGAAATACCCTCGCAGAATCACTGGCAGAAAGCTGTATTTGCTTATCCTGTATTACCTTGTTGGCAAACCCCACCTGATCTTCGGTAGACTTTATTTCATATTCTAAGGTTTTAATAGAATATGAATATGAATCTAATAGAGAGGAAGGTATATTCAATACAGACAAGCACACAAATATCACATACAATAAAGTGATAAGTCGGTATCTGTTTAGATTAACATTAACTGCCATTTTTTTTAAATTAAGTGTCTTTTACCAAGACAATGACTGAATGTGTAAACATAATGGGGATACCATGCTAATAACATGGAAAATGTTTTGGTTTTTCATTGGATCCTCGAATATTTATTACAGCCACAACCTGATATTTCTATCCGATTATTATTTTAATTTTTTACTTTATCCTATGCTTCGGAATGTAGTTATAATGCTGTTCGACACATTATTAAAGCGATAGATTGCACTGTTTAAGCCTTCTAGTTGTTCTTGGAACAGGTTCATCTTATCCGATGAAATTACCGATATCGCGGCCATCTTCTGCAGGTTAATCTGTAACTCACGGATATCTTCACTAATCTCATGCAACTCGATAAACGATGCCGATACCCGCATCACATTCACCTTGAAATCGGAAAATGCT
>JBIINW010000154.1:0-6503 GCA_044337245.1 Sediminibacterium sp.
CCTAATTATCTGTTGGGGGTTATTCAGCAATTACAACAAAAACAACTATATCCATCCGGATTTAATGCGGTAATTCTTTCTGATTTGCCGGTGGGCGCTGGACTTTCTTCTTCTGCAGCTCTTGAATGTGCTGGATTATTGGCTTTGGATCAGCTTTGCAATTTTCAACTACCCAAAATAACAATGGTTACAATGGCGCAGGCTGCCGAAAATAATTTTATAGGACTACAATGCGGCATCATGGATCCGTTTGCCAGTATGTTTGGAAAAGACAATGAACTGATTATGCTAAATTGTTCTAATCTCGAATACACATACCTGCCCTTTCACTTTCCGGATATAGAAATGGTATTGTTGGATACAGGCGTAAAGCATTCACTGGCAGGTACAGAATATAATTTGCGCAGAGAAGAATGCCAGATGGGACTAGAAAAGATACAGCAAAAGTTTCCACATATACAATTTTTGAGTGCAGCAACCATGGAACAGGTAACCCTAAGTATTCCAGCCGATACAATTATTAATCGAAGGTGTACTTATGTTGTGCAGGAGAATAGCCGGCTTTTGGCGGCAGCAGAAAATCTTAAGAATCAGGATATCATTTCATTTGGCCAAAAAATGTATGCTACCCATGCCGGACTAAGGGATTTATATGCAGTCAGTTGCCCCGAGGCCGATTTTTTGGTGAAAGAAGCCCAACTATCTAATCAGGTTATAGGTGCCCGGATGATGGGGGGAGGATTTGGCGGATGTACACTTAACCTGATTTCTACTGCTGAAGTCGCACCATTTATTGCAACCATTACCCACCAATACCATCATCAGTTCAACCGAAATTTGGTGAGTTATCGGGTTAAATTATCTGCCGGTGCATCGGTGATTATTCCATAGAATAAAATTTCTATTGATAATCAAGCTTTATTCTTGTTTAAAATCACCAAAATGGCAAATTGAAACAATCAAAAATAGCAATGCTATACTAACTGATTTTATATTTGCGTTACTATAACGCCATGGATAATTGGCATTTAAAAAAAAATTATATGAAAAAAACATTCATCCTCGCTTTTTTGCTTACAATTGTTAGTATTTCTTATGGCCAAAACACCCGCTTTAACATTTACACCGGGTATGCTTTTGACGATGATATAGATTCTTACTACGATGCCAACAACTATTATAAGGGTACTATCCGTGGTAATGTTATGTGGGGAGGTGGAATTGAATTCATGCCCCATAAGTATACCGGTTTGGAAGTAAGTTATTTAAGAATGGATACCGAAGCTCCAATGACCTATTACAAGAATGGTACAAAGAATAAGACTTTTAATATTGGAATTAATAATATCATGATTGGTGGTAACCGTTACTTTCCAGTTGCCAGCAAAAAAGTTGAACCCTATGTAGGTGGTATGCTTGGTATGACTATCTTCAGCATTAAAAATTCAGATGCCGGCGGAAGCAAGACTACTACTAAATTCGGTTATGGATTTAAATTGGGTACGAATGTGTATATTACCGAAACGGTAGGTATTAAATTGCAGGCTCAGTTAATGTCGGTTTCACAAGCAGTAGGTGGTGGTGCTTATTTTGGTACTGGTGGTGCTGGAATTGGCCTTGCTTCTTATTCTTCCATGTTACAAGTTGGCTTGGGTGGTGGATTGGTGTTTAAACTCTCACCGGCTAAAAAATAGTTTTATATTTATTGATGCTTCTCTTTAGCTCAGGCAAGCGCCTGAAAAAAAAATTACTTGTACCGTCTTCTGCCCGTTGGGTGAAGACGGTATTTTGTATTCTATGCGTTTGCAATATTTCGTATGGTCAAGAAGGAGTTACCATACATGATTTGGGGGATGTAATTAAGCAGGTGCTAAAGAAAAAAACAGATTCCACACAGCCTGCCAAAAAGCCGGGGATTCCCATATTGCCATCATTTGGATATAATCCCAGCTTAGGGTTTGTAATTGGGGCAAAATCGGTAATGAGTTTTCAATTGGGAACGGCAGAAAAAACTACGGCTTCTGTGATTGGTGTGGAAGCTTTATATACTTCTAAAAATATAGTTACCCTCCAAGCTCGCCACAATGTTTTTCTTCCAGATAATCGGCTCAATTTTCAGGGGAACTGGCAACTTTCCCGTTTTGGAATTGTAGATTTTGGAATCGGTTCCGGCAACGCACGAGATAGGAAAGACGAATTTAATATATCTGAATTCCCACTAGAAAATTCAGATAGTTCTTTTCCGATTACTTTTAATTATATTCGACTTCAAGAGAAAGTGTATGTGAAAGTAGCCCCTCATTTTTTTATTGGAGGTGGAATTAATATCAATATGCATAAGCGCATAACCGATGAAAAACTTTCCCCCACCTTCAGTACTCCCCATTTTTTATATTCAGTACGAAATGGGTTTAGTTCAACAGACTATAACGCCAACGGTTTATTATTTTCTTTACAATATAACACCCGTGAACATCCCATCCGCTCTTATGGTGGTATGTATGCCGAACTTACATTAGGTACAAACGCTAGTTGGATGGGAAGCTCCCAACGAGCCGTTCAACTTCAATATGAATTTAGAAAATACTGGAGCTTAAGTAAACAACGTCCGGATAAGGTGTTGGCATTTTGGCACTGGGGCTCGTATATGGTAAGCGGTAAAGTTCCCTATCTGGATTTGCCCGGAACTGGTTCCGACGCCTATTATCGCATGGGTAGAGGCTATACAATTAGCAGGGTGAAGGGGCCTTCTTATGCATATTTCGAAACCGAATACAGATTTCCCATTACCGCCAATCACTTATTAAGCGGAGTTTGTTTTGTTAATCTGCAAACTGCTTCCGACGATTTGGGCAAAAAAATATTTCAGTTCTGGGAACCCGCTGCTGGAACTGGGTTACGCATTCTCTTTCAAAAGCAAAGCCGCAGCACGATTTGTATCGACTATGCAAAGGGCAGAGGTTCTAGTGGAATATTTTTTGGCTTAAATGAAGCGTTTTAGTTTATTTTCTGAGGTCTAACAAACCTTTTCCATTCCGTTTTAAAACCTGAATGGTACCAAAAAGATTACCGGATAAGTATTCGATTTGGTCAAGGGGAACTAATGTGATTTCTCCAGAAGTATATTTTGGGGGTTCGGGATAAAAGATGGTTGCCCAATTGTCTTTGATTTCTACTAAAATAGCCGGACGATAATGGTCGTTATCCCTTATTAAAACAGGTTCAGCTTTTTCTTGCAGCTCTTCCCCCAATGTTTCTCCGGTAGTTGTTTTTAATAGAGAGTAGCCAGGCATTAAAGTTAGTACCTGATTTTCAAGAGCGGCTACCCATTTTCTGAACAGACTTACCCGAAAAAGCAATCCTCCAATAAAGAAAACAAATACCAGCAGTACAATAGTTAGCAGGAGGCGCAGCCTAAACACCCCAACCTGATCGGGTAATTGGTGGATAATAGGTACCATTAACTTCTCTACCTGCATATATACTTTACTAAGAATTACCAGTGTTACAGTTACCGGCAATAAGAAAAGAATACCTGCTCGAATGGTTGCTTTGATAAACTTTAGCATTTGTATTTTTCTTTGCAAACTATTTCATGCTTGGCATATCCATACAATATTACTTGTATGAAATGATAAAAATGAAACATCCTTTGTGTGTATAGCACCAAAAACTCTCAACAGGCGGTATGCCAATTTTACCCGCTCCCTTTACATAGCACAAACATACAGGGCAGTAAACATGCCTTTTTTATAACTAAAATTGAATTTGAAAAGCTACCGTAAATAAGTCAGTTATTAGATTTTGATCTCCCAAATAAAATTTATAAGGTGGTTCGGTTACATTGGTTTGTAGGTAGTTTCTTATATTTATGCCTCATTTTAAGTTGCCATTATGAAAAAATATTTCATTTTATTTGTATCTGTATTATTTGGATTGAGTGCATTGGCTCAAACCAAAACGCTTACAATCGCAGAGCTGGTAAACAATCAACTGCCAGCAGATTTTAAGCAAAACTTACCTGTATTTGTAAAGTGGATGAGTGACGATCAGGTGATGCTGAAATTAACTATTCCCCCGGCTAAAGAGCCCACCAATTATGTGCTCGATATCGCCTCCGGGCAATATATACCTGCAACCCCTGAGCAATTGAAGGGTACCCTGCCTCCTAACAAATCTGTATTTATTAAGCAGGGAAAACTATATTATAAGGAAGGAACTCAGCAAAAGCAAGTGACACAGGATACAGCAGAAGTAAAAAATCCTATGTTCTCCCCCGATAGTACTTATATCGCTTATACAAAAGCCAATGATTTATATACGTATCATATCCCTACCGACAAAGAAACCCGCTTAACTTTTGATGGCACATTTACTACATTAAATGGATATGCCAGTTGGGTATATTGGGAAGAGATTTTTGGCAGGCCCACCCGTTTTCGCGCCTTCTGGTGGAGCCCAGATAGCCGTAAAATAGCTTATATGCGTTTTGATGAAAGTATGGTGCCTATGTTCCCTATATATAGTAGCGACGGACAGAATGGTTTTTTAGAAGAAACCCGTTATCCTAAATCAGGCAGCAAAAATCCGGAGGTTAAAGTTGGTTTTGTAGATGCATCCGGTGGCACCACCACATGGGCTGATTTTAATGAAAAAGACGATCAGTATTTTGGTTGGCCCATTTGGCGCAAAGATGGAAGCAGCTTACTGGTACAGTGGATTAATCGGGGGCAAGATCATTTGAAGGTATATGATGTGAAGCCTGCAAATGGGGGAAAAAAATTAATGTATGAGGAACAGCAAAAAACCTGGGTAGATTTGGAAGACAACGCTGGAGAGCGGATTCGTTTTTTAGAAAAACAAGATGCTTTTATTTTAGAGAGCGATAAAACCGGATGGAAACATCTCTATTTATATAAAAACAATGGTACCCTTATTACTCCCCTCACTAGTGGCAATTATACGGTACTCCATATTGATTTGATTGATGAGAAAAATGGCTGGATCTATTTTGCAGCTAAAGGCATTGAAAATTCTGCACGTACAGATTTTTATAAGGTTAATTTCGAAGGGAAAAACCTTACCCGCTTAACATTTGGAAACTTCAATCATAACCAAGTGAAGCTGTCACCCAGCGGCAAATATTTTATTTCTACGTATAGTAACTCAAGAACGCCACCCCGCATGACCTTGCTGAATACTGATGGTAAAATTGTAAAAGAACTGGGCGATGCCAAAGGGCCATCAATGAAAAACTATTCCCTTGCAAAAACCGAATTGATTCGCATTAAAAGTGCCGATGGTTTATTCGATTTGCCCGCCCTAGTAACCTGGCCACTTAATCGGCGACCCGGAAAAAAATATCCCATGCTGATCAGTATTTATGGGGGCCCCAATGCAGGTACGGTAACTGATAGCTGGAACTGGTCGGCCAACCGGCAACTATATGCTCAGGAAGAAATGATACAGGTGGCTTTCGACCACAGAGCCAGTGGACATTTCGGAAAAGCAGGTGTAAATTATATGCACCGGAACCTAGGCTATTGGGAAATGCAGGATTATATGCAGATGGCTAAATGGTTTATTAAGAATGGACAGGCAGATTCTACTAAAATATGTATTACCGGATTCAGCTATGGTGGATATATGAGCTGTTATGCACTTACTTACGGTGCCGATGTATTTACCCATGCTATGGCAGGGGGATCGGTGGTGGATTGGATATTATACGACTCCCATTACACTGAAAAATTTATGGATTCGCCCCAGGAAAATCCGGAAGGCTACAAAAGTAGTAGTGTATTAACCCATGTAGACAAATACAAGGGAGTGCTGCAAATTGTGCATGGTACGATGGATGATAATGTGCACATGCAAAATAGTATTCAGTTAATTAGTGCCTTAGAGGATAAAGGAAAACAATTTGAGTTTATGCTTTATCCGGGAGGACGCCATGGATGGGGAGGTGAAAAAGGGGTACATTTCAATAACCTGAAAACTCGGTTCATTTACCAACATTTGTTAGAAAAACAGATTCCGAAAGGACTCGTTAAATAATATACCAATCCGCTCAATCCTTTAAAATCCCACTATATGAAAAAATCCTATGCCTATTATTTTGCTTTGTTCTTTTTTGCCACTTGTTTTAGTAATCATGCGTTTTCACAAACCCAACCAGCAAAATATAAGTTGCTGGTAAATGAGGTAGCCTGTAGCAATTTTGATTTAGTAAAAAAGCATCCCGAAGACGTAACCAGTATAGAAATTGAGTTGAGAAATGGCACTCCTTTTCCCAAAGAAATTTTTGCTTTTACCAGTCTCAAAAAATTAATTATACGTGATTTGGAAGGAGAATTTTTAACTGGCAATTTTGCTGTTTTCACGCAGCTAGAGGAAATAATTATAGAAGATTGTGACGATTTACTCACTTTGCCGGAAAGCATGGGTAGTATCAAAACACTGAAGTTGGTTGAAGTATTGGAAAACTTTAGCTTAGTAAATAT
>JBIINW010000155.1:0-6501 GCA_044337245.1 Sediminibacterium sp.
AGGTCATGTAAACTAGTTCTGAAAAATGCAAAATCAAAAGTCTATTCAATTATTCTTAAAGAACATTAATATAACATGTACATTTTACAGGAATTTTATTCTACTCTCATTAATCATTACAGCCATTTGCCTTAGAGCATTCTGGTTGTTTCAATTTAAAATCTTCTTTGCTATTTTTTGGTTTAAAATAGTTACGTTGGCCATAACTTACTATTTTATAGATGTATATAAAAGGAAGGAATATTATTATTATCAGAATTTAGGTATTTCAAAACTTAAGCTTTGGACTATAACACTCGGATTTGATTTTGCACTATTTATTTCATTAATTATTCTAGTCTCCAAATTCAATGCATAATTTTTTAGAAATAGATGGTATCCAGTTACAATTCAAAGAGAAAAAGATATTATCTGCCATTTATATAAAATGTGAAACCAACCAAGTAACTGGATTGTTAGGGAAAAATGGACAGGGTAAATCCTGCCTGATGAACATTATTTACGGTACCTTACCTTGTGAAAAATCTGTTAGATTTAATAATGTTTCAATAGTTAGAGGACACAGCCGGCCAGACTTATTGATGTATCTACCCCAGTTTAACTTTATACCGAAAATTTGTAGCCTTCACAAGGTATTCAAACATTTTTCAATTGATTACCATGAGTTTCAGGTTTCCTTTCCTGAATTTATTTCAAGAGGAAAATTTACAATAGGTAGTTTGTCCGGAGGAGAACGGCGATTGGTTGAATTATATGTGATTTTAAAATCTCCCACTCAATTTGTTATGTTGGATGAACCCTTCACTCATTTGAATCCGATACAAATTGATAAAGTGAAGGCTTTAATTGTAACCGAGAAAAAAAACAAAGGATTGCTGATTACCGACCACATGTTTCAACATGTGGTCGATCTTAGTGATCGATTGTATGTGCTAACAAATGGACAAACCTATTTAACAAAAAACGTTCAGGATATTGAAATGATGGGATATGCTAGACTTTAAATTGTTTTTTAAGATAGAATGTGATGAAGGGAAACAAGGCATCTCTGATTATGTTACTTAAATTCAATTAGCCGATATAGACTTAGGTAATTGATGTAGCAATTAATTTAGTTAACTGATGTTGATTTGTACTCCGAAGGCATAGTCTCCTACGCCATTAGGCGTAAGACTATGCGAGGAAGGAATGCGAGGAATGAAGGCTGAAAGTTCAGTTAAATTAACCCATTCTTATGCGAATAAGCAATCAATTCCACAAGATTGCGCACATTACATTTTCTGTACAAAGGCATTACCGTTTTTTCTATGGCGGACTTGGAAACGTATAATACATTCGCTATCTCTTTCATCGATTTGCCTTGTGCCAGCATTTTCAAAATGGTTCTTTCTCTCAAGTTGATTATTGCTTCACGGGCAGCTACCAATTTCATTTTTTCAACCAAGGTTTCGATACCGGGTCCGCTCGCCTGAAAATATTTATTTCCCAAATGGGGCGTCCGGGGGTTGCGCTTGTAAGTGCCAATTACCTCAACCACTTTACCCTTCAATGATTTATGTACTTTCACACTCTCCAGTAGAGCAACTTCCTCTCCCTGCTTGCTCAATTTTTTGCATTCAGTGGTGCAGGAGTACTCCAAAAGGTTCGACGATTTACTTAAAATAAATGCCAGTGCCTGGTTATTCATTTCCTGAATAAATTCTTTGTGGTCGGGCGTAGTAATTTCAACCAGCAAATCCATGCTGATTTCTTCATTCTCATATCCTAATAACTCCATCCACCCTTCTGCAAACAAGATTTCTTTAGTCTTCAGTGAATACACATAGGCGGCTTCGTCTGAAAAACAAGGTATGTTGGCAAAGCGTAAATTCTTTGCAGTTGGCTTTGGTTGAAAGGGCTCTTTTGAAAGAATGGTTTTGTAAAGATGCATGGGTTAATAAGTTAATAGTGATAACCTATCCTTTCGATGCTTAGTGGGGGCCAATACAACTGGGGGATAAAAAAAGAATCGTACAAGTGAAAGTAAGTCAATTTATGCCCTAATTTCCACGGCTAACTTCTTGTGTGTATAAGCTGTTGATAGCTGCTTAATGGCGACAGGCAAAAGCTTGTTTTGGCATGTCCATCGGATAAAATTTCTAGAAAAATAGTGATTTAGCAGTCGCTGCAGCAACGAGTTGCCGAATACAAAATCAGAACGCGATAAATGCAAATAACCAAATGAAATGATGCGATTTTCTCATTTTTTAGGTGGTTAACCAGCCAGCGCTTTTCGAAAAATCTGCAAAAACGGGAAATGTTATCCTTGAAAATCAAGTAGTTACGAAAGTCAAACTGCGACATTACGCATATATTTTGTTAGAAGGCTGAAAATGATAGAATGAATAAAAATTGCATTCAACTTTATATCGAATTCATGTCAATTTGTGGAAGCACCCTATCAGTCATATCAATTGGATTTATCAAATCGAATCAGACAAATCCGAGAAGCATTGGGTTATACCCAGGCTGATATTGCATACCGCTGTGAGATTAGTCCATCTGCTTATGGCCAAATTGAAAGACGAGCCATAAATGCAACTGTTGCAACCTTATATAAAATTGCCCGTGCAATGAATGTTTCATTCGTATTTCTTGTTGATATTCAAAATGAGCAGGTGATTGAAAAAAACAAGTTATAGCTTGTTGGATAAGGGGTTATTTCTTTTTTACTTCGACATAGTAATCTTTAACCCTAAATATGCAACGAAAATGAAAAAGACTTTAATCGGTAAGAACAGCTTGTTGTATTTTATTTTTTCATTGGTAATAGTAGTTTCTTTACTATCCTGTAGAAAGAATTATGATTCACAACCTGTTCCAAACAAGTTGACAGACGTAACAGTTCTTGGAAGCGAAAAAGCCAATCCCTTTTCATTTGCAACAATAAAAAAGGCATTACTTAAACTAAGTACAGAGAAGGTTGAGGGGGGAATAAAAAGTATGTCAACTACTAAAGCGCTTCGAACTTTTGATGATATCCGGCCAACGCATAACTATGTGCGGTTTGCTCCGGAAAATCTTGAACAGTTGAACCAATTAGTTACTGCAGGTTTTGAATTATTTGATGTTCCTCTTACCTATGAAGTTGTAGAAGAGGGGGATTATTATCAAGATCCATCGATTCCTGTTACTGAAATTACTTTTCAATATACTTTGGTTCCGTACGGATATCCATTGCCTTCAAATGTTCCACATGTAATTTTAGATGAAATATTTTTATTTAATGAAGAGGACGGAGAGTATGGGCAGCCAGATTATTGGTCAGTTGCAATCGATGGAGGAAATACGGGTGCTATGCAATCTCGTGCGAATCAAAGTACGGCATCACTATCTACCATAGCAGATTATGTTGAGATGTATGGTGATCCTGTAATAAATGCCACCAACTATTTGATTAGCCATCAGTTTAACCCCATGCAAGTTTATCAAACTGCCTCCTTTTTAGAAGGAGCTATTATTGGTGATCCTTACTTCGGGAGAGACCCAAATAGCGGTCGGATTGAAGACGGTGGAGGGGGAGGAGGTGGCGGTGGTGGAAGTACATCATGGCCTCCCGGATATCCCGCGGGTGTGTTAAGGGTTAGAAACACTGAAATGCCTGAAATTGAAGAGCCAGTTAGAAGAGTAACAGTTAAGGCGAGAAAATTTCTTAAACTGGAAACTAAATTAACTGATAATAATGGCAGGTTTCAGATGACTAAAAAGTTTAGAAATAGAGTAACCATTATTGTTAAGTTCAAAAATGAGCTGGCAACAATAAGAAGAATAGATAATATATGGCCACATGCTTTTTTTAACGTGTTTCCGGTTAAGCATAATTTAGGGCGGTTTGGCGATAACAATATGAACAATATACAATATACCTTTGCTAATTTCGGCAATGGAACTACCGCCAGACAATCGGTAAAAGTATGGGCTGCCGCTACTGCAATGAATGCGTTGTCCGACACGTATGAATTTAACAGAGAAAATGGAATTAGCTGTCCGCCACATTTGAATATCTGGTTATGTAGAGCCGATGACATCGGCAATTCGGCACCCATGCTGAATTATGCCGCAAATCCTTATTTTGGCGTAAATGGACTTTCGGCTGTTGTTGTGCCAGTAATCAATAGTATTATTACAAGATTAAGTCAATTCCTCAGTACGCTTGGCCCTTATGGAATTGGTTTTGCTGCACTGCTTGAAGTTCATAAGCAGGGCTTGCTTTTAAATTTGCCGGATATTACTCTCAATTATGAATTTCAGGCGAGATCGACATGGGTTTATACTACCCTTATGCATGAATTTTCTCATGCAACTCATTTTTGGGGTATGTATGAGCAAAATGGTAGAGAAGCCGGTCAATACTGGGCAAACGAAATCCAATATACTTTGAAGCATAAGGGTTATGGCAACAGAAATGATGCTGGAGCAGAGAGGGCAGGGGTTATTGAGGCATGGGGCCACTTTGCAGGAGATTTTTACCTAGCTCAAAAATACAGAAGGGGTATTTATACTAATGACCCTGGAGCGCGGAGATTCGCAAATAGGGCTATTTTAAGGCTTGATAATCATCAATTTGACCCTTTAAACCCAATGCCACCGGTTGTAATTGTCGAAGAGGGTACTACCAATGAACGTTATCTTGGATGGATTCCAATAGGTTTTTTACACGACTTGAATGATAATGTAGAACTTACTCCGAGGCATATTGATAATATATCAGGGTATGATGTAAATCGTATATTTAGGAGTCTGCAAAATCTCAATAACACGGCAGATGACTTACGTACAAGCTTAATAAATAACAGACCCAGTGGTGTTAGGCGCGATGATGTTGAGGGGCTGGCAACCCAATTTGGTTATTAAACATACCTAATAGTAAAAATGTATTATTTATAAGATAGCCCATGAACAAATTATCACCTATCGTTTACGTTTTACTACTGTTTATCCTTATAGGAGGCAGTGGCAGCTCCTGTAAAAAAGAGGTTCCACGGGAGCCGTTATGGTTTGACTTTCTTATACCCATTACTGTTGCGCCTTTAAAAGATACCATCAGCGTGGGAGAAGAACTAACTTTTTCCACGCTTTTCTCAGATTCGGTATATGATATGAAATCGGCGAAGCGCTATTACTTACCTGACTTTAACTGGAGACCAATGATTTTTATAGCAAAGCTGGTTGCCCCGGAAAAAGCTTTATCCGCTCAGCCTTATGCCGGTAACAAGTTCGAATATATCAATGTGGTTGGCAGTTTTATCATAGTCGCTGATGTTGCGGCTACTATGAAGTATGTATATGAAAACAATCAGTATAAAGTTACGGTAAAGATTAAGGCTAAAGAAAAAGGAGTATTTAGCATAGTTTTTTCCAATGATTTTGGTCCTGGGGAGGTAAAATTGCCCCAGGAATTTGCCCCCAGTATGTCCGGTATAACATACGATCCAGTAATTGGTGACATGCGTAATCAAATTAATAATGGGCAAACCAATTACCATATATTGAAGCAGAATTGTTTGGTAGAACCGCCTGGGTTGGCTGCAATAGACACTTGGTTATATAAAAATAGCATGTATACATTTGTTGTGAAGTAATTCTAGCATTGGGGGAATATTTCAATTTGATTCGTTAAGATGAGGGATACTTTTCTGGTTATGGTTTTGGTGTTTTTGCATAAGTTAGCCCATGAACAAATTATCACCTATCGTTTACGTTTTACTACTGTTTATCCTTATAGGAGGCAGTGGCAGCTCCTGTAAAAAAGAGGTTCCACGGGAGCCGTTATGGTTTGACTTTCTTATACCCATTACTGTTGCGCCTTTAAAAGATACCATCAGCGTGGGAGAAGAACTAACTTTTTCCACGCTTTTCTCAGATTCGGTATATGATATGAAGTCTGCAAAGCGTTATTATTTACCCAACTTTAACTGGAGGCCAATGATTTTTATAAAAAAGCTGGTTGTCCCGGAAAAAGCTTTATCCGCTCAGCTTTTTGCCGGTAGCAAGTTCGAATATATCAATGTGGTTGGTAGTTTTATCAAAGTCGCTGATGTTGCGGCTACTATGAAGTATGTATATGAGAACAATCAGTATAAAGTTACGGTAAAGATTAAGGCTAAAGAAAAAGGAGTATTTAGCATAGATTTTTCCAATGATTTTGGTCCTGGGGAGGTAAAATTGCCCCAGGAATTTGCCCCCAGTATGTCCGGTATAACATACGATCCAGTTATTGGTAACATGCGTAATCAAATTAATAATGGGCAAACCAATTACCATATATTGAAGCAGAATTGTTTGGTAGAAACGCCTGGGTTGGCCGCGATTAGCACTTGGTTATATAAAAATAGCATGTATACATTTGTTGTGAAGTAATTCTAGCTTTGGGGGAATATTTCAATTTGATTCGTTAAGATGAGGGATACTTTTCTAGTAATTGTTTTGGTTTTTTTGCATAAGATAGCCCATGAAAAAATT
>JBIINW010000156.1:0-6487 GCA_044337245.1 Sediminibacterium sp.
ATGGCGGTTGGCCGCCACATTTGCATTTTCAATGTATGCTTTCTATGGAAAATTGGGTGGGTGATTATCCCGGGGTTTGTAAATGGAGTGAGCGGGATTATTATTTACAAAATTGTCCGGATCCGGCGGTTTTGCTTAGATGGGATTAAGCAAAAGGTTACGAACTAATTTCTATCAAAATACACCTTAGCGTTATTTTTTATCAAAAATTGTCAGTGTAATATCTATTTTTACGGTAATTTGGATAGTATACTGACAAAATTCTATATTTTTGTATAAACATAGTCAAAAATGATTATACATCGTAAGCTTGAGGAAACGGTAATGGGTAAAATCGGAACCAATAAGGTAATCCTGATTTTAGGTACAAGGCGGGTAGGTAAAACCTATCTCATCAACCGAGTGAGTGAAAGGGTTACCGGAAAAAAATTGTTGCTGAATGCAGAGGATTTTGACGTTCAGGAGGTACTCAAAAAGCGAACGGTTGCTAATTATCAGCGATTAATTAATGATACAGCGTTGCTAATTATTGATGAGGCACAGGCCATTCCGGAAATCGGTTCCATATTAAAGTTGATAATTGATAGTCATCCCAATTTAACCATTATTGCTACCAGATCATCTTCATTAGATTTGGTAAATACCACAGGAGAACCATTAACAGGCAGGCAGTATTCGTATAATCTTTATCCAATCGCACAATTAGAATTAGGGACTAACCCTATTAGAATACAAGCTGATTTGGAAGAAAGATTGATTCTTGGCAGTTATCCTGAAATTTTTCAGCTGAAAAACAGAAAGGAAAAGGAGTTTTATCTAAGAGAGCTGATCATGTCTTATTTATTAAAAGATATTTTATCGTATTCTGGTATCAGACAATCGCATAAGTTGATGGATTTGCTTCGGTTGATTGCTTATCAAATTGGTTCTGAGGTTTCTTACAATGAAATTTCCAATCAACTTGGTATCAATAAAGTTACGGTTGAAAATTATCTAGATCTTTTACAAAAAGTGTTTATTCTTTTTAAGCTACCATCCTATAGCACCAATCAACGAAAGGAAATTTCAAAAGGTGTAAAATGGTATTATTATGATAATGGAATTAGAAATGCAATCATCAATGATTTTCGGCCAATTTCATTAAGGAATGATATGGGTATGCTTTGGGAAAACTATGTTATCTCCGAGAGAGTCAAGTTTAATGCCTATAATCAAACTGGAAGTCAATTGTATTTCTGGCGGAATTATTTACAGAGAGAAATTGATTTGATTGAAGTGAAGGATAATCGTATCTATGCTTATGAAATAAAATATGGTAAGGAAAGCAAAGTAAAAATTCCTTTGGCATTCAAAACAGCTTATCCGGATGCAGATTTCCAAAAAATTGATTCAGATAATTATTTAGATTTTATAATGTAAGTTTTGTTTGCAGTGGAGTAGTTTGAAAACTTACTATTGTAATTGCCTATCAAGAATTTAAATAGTAACTCAGATGCTAGTAGAAAAAAGAATTCTTGATAAAATTAATTATCGTAGAATTTTAAATAGCAGAGAGATAGGTAATTAGTGTTTTTCTCCCACTACACATTTTTCTTTAATCTCATGAAAATCATCATGTGCTTTGGTAATCAACGAGGTTAATTCCTTATCAGATTTTTTAGCCTTAACAGCTGCTTCAACAGCTTCGCAACTGGCTACCAATTTTTTTAAGATAGGTTTTGCAATGGCTGCATCATATCCTTTTGGAATTGGGGCAGATTCCCATGCTTTGGCTTTGCTAGTTAAATTAGCTGCATTTTCTTTAGTAGGAGTTAGATTACCTTCTTCGGCTGGGTGAAATGTTTTACTCATTACTGAATGAAATTCTTCCATTTGTTTCCATTCTGGTTTTTGTGCAATGCCTGATAGAGATAAAAAAACAGTCAGGATAAATAAAGTTAATCGCTTCATAATGTTTTATGTTTAATTATACGAAGTTAATTATATTCAATAATATGTTTTTAAAAGATTTTCTTAGTAGATGTTATTTCCCCAGCTCATTTGTATCCGCCGAATCATATACGCGCATTCCCGGCTCATTTTTTTGAGCAGTTCGCAACATAGCGCGGGCAATATGTTCGGCCTGGATGGGAGCATATTTCTTAAGTGGGCCAATAAACAGGGGTGCCAATAGGGAGAATATTGCCAACCCTATCTTTTCTCCGGGTCGAGATTCTTTACGGGGTCCGGCAATAAAGGAGGGTCGGAAAATGTGCAGGCTATTATAACCAATCGATTGTAAGGCATTTTCTAACTCGCCTTTTACCCGGCTATAAAAAATAGATGATTCCGCATCAGCCCCCATAGCAGATACCAGCAGAAATTGTTGTGAACCTCCCCGAAATTGTAATTGAGCTAGTTGCAGCGGATAGTCATAATCTACCCGCCGAAAAGCTTCCTGCGACCCGGCTTTTTTAATGGTGGTTCCCAAACAGCAAAATACATCTTCCGCAGCTACCGGTTCTTGCAGGGTTTCCCAGTCCACCAGCATTTCCTTCAATTTGGGATGGGTAAGTCCCGAACTTTTTCTAACATAGGCAATTACGGTACTATATTCAGGTGACTCCAGTAAGAGATTCAGCAGATAGCCACCAGTTAATCCGGAAGCACCTGCAATAAGGGCTGTTTTATTCATGCGGGAGTTATTTTCTCAAAGGTAGGTTGAATTCTATTTAGTAATTTTGAGGGGTATGCCCGATTTACCTTTGCATAACCCCGAAGCGAGTAAAAACCCTGCAGAGCAGGAGTTTGAGAATACCATTCGGCCCCGTGAGATAGATGATTTTTCGGGGCAGCCCCAGTTGGTTGAAAACCTGATTATTTTTATTAAGGCTGCCAAATTACGCGGTGAAGCGCTTGATCATGTGTTGTTTCATGGTCCTCCCGGATTGGGTAAAACCACCCTGAGCCGTATTGTGGCCAATGAGTTGGGCGTAAATATTCGGGAAACTTCCGGACCGGTTATTGAGAAGCCCGGAGATCTTGCCGGTTTATTAACCAACCTGCAGCCCAATGATGTGTTGTTTATTGATGAAATTCATCGGTTGAGTACTGTGGTAGAAGAATACCTGTATGCGGCCATGGAAGATTTTCGCATTGATATTATGATTGATTCAGGGCCCAATGCACGCAGCATTCAAATCAACCTCAATCCTTTTACCCTAGTGGGGGCTACCACTCGCAGTGGTTTATTAACCGCCCCTTTGTTATCGCGTTTTGGTATTAAGTCGCGACTCGAATATTACCAGGCACCCGTATTGCAGCAGATCATTCACCGAAGTGCTACCATTTTACAAGTAAGTATTTCTTCGGATGCCGCAGGTGAAATCGCCCGCCGGAGCAGGGGAACGCCCCGAATAGCAAATAGTTTGCTGCGCAGGGTACGTGATTTTGCACAAGTATTGAATGATGGAACAATTGATTTAGGCATTACCCAACATGCCCTCAAAGCCCTGCATGTAGATGAACACGGCCTAGATGAAATGGATAATAGGATACTGGCGGCCATCATAGATAAGTTCAAGGGAGGCCCCGTAGGTATTACCACCATTGCCACAGCCGTAGGGGAAGAATCGGGAACCCTGGAAGAAGTGTACGAACCTTTTTTAATTCAAGAAGGATTTCTGCAACGCACACCCCGTGGCAGAGAAGCTACTGCCAAAGCATATCAACACCTTGGCAGGCAAGATAATCGGGGAGGAGTACAACCCGATTTATTTAATCTGTAATATTACTGCATCCGTTAGGGAGCTACCAGTCGGAAACCATTTCCGTGAATATTCACGATTTCGATATTGGTATCTTCTTTCAGGTACTTGCGCAGTTTGGCAATATACACATCCATACTGCGGCCATTGAAATAGGTATCGCTGCCCCAGATTTTTTTCAGCGCTCTTTCTCTGGGTAATAAGTCGTTTTTATGTTCGGCCAGCATCTTCAACAAATCATTCTCTTTGGGAGATAAAGTGATTTTTTGTTCGCCATGTTTCAGTTCGCGCAGCTTGGGATTGAAATGATAACTACCCATATCGAATTCGATATTATCATTCACTCGGTTTTCTTCTTCATTTCTTTTTAAAATAGCCCGAATCTTCATCAATAATACTTCACTGTCGAATGGCTTGGTGATATAATCATCCGCCCCCAACTTATAGCCTTGGATAATATCTTCCTTCATGGTTTTGGCACTCAGAAAAAACAAGGGTATATCCGGATCCACATCGCGAATTTCTTCGGCCAGGGTAAATCCATCCATATTGGGCATCATTACGTCTAATAAACACAAATCGTATTTTTCCCGTTGAAAAGCTGCCAGCCCTAACCGGCCATCTCGCTCCAAAGTAACATCGAAATCATTCAGCTCTAGGTAGGTTTTTAATACCATGCCGAGGTTGGTGTCATCTTCACAAAGGAGGATCTTAGTTTTTTTCTCTTCCATAGAAAAAGTTATTTAACGTGAAATAAAGATAAAACAATGCCAATTAGAGCGCTCGCGCTGCAATCTTTTGTTAAAACACACAAATTTGGTGCCAGAAACCCCCATTATAAGCCCTAGTGGCTTGGTTTTCAATAGATGAACCACGGAGTGGCTTTGTGGAGGCCCGAGAAAATAGGTACTTTTGCATCGAAAAAACTGCTGGTATGCTGCTCACTTCTTCTAATAAGTTTAAAAAATTACTGGTAATTGGCGACCGGGTGTTGATTCGTCCTTCCCGGCCCGATGAAAAAACTTCCAGTGGTTTATTTCTTCCACCTGGGGTTCAGGAAAAGGAAAAGGTGCAGCATGGCAAAATCATCAAAACCGGTCCGGGTTATGCCATTCCCATGCCCATAGAAGAGGAGCCATGGAAGTCGGATGATGAGGGTGTGAAGTATGTTCCGCTGCAGGCAAAAGAAGGTGATCTGGCAATTTTTTTGGTAAGTGGTGCCACTGAAGTGATGTATGAAGGAGAAAAATATTTTATCGTTCCGCAAGGTGCAATCCTCCTATTGGAGCGGGAAGAAGAATTATAAAATTATCAGCTTACTTATTTTTTGCGAAACTCATTTTTGTCGTTTCTGAGAATCGTTTGTTCCTGTTGTAAAAATAAAATAACCTCCTGTACATCGGCCTGTTCTATTACCGGAAAGGATTGCACAATCTCAGCCAGCATCTTTGGTTGTTCAAGTAGCTGAAGTATTTTTTCTGCTATCCTTGCAAATACTTTTGGCGTAAGGGGTGGTTGTTGTTTTCGAACACACACATCACAAACCCCGCAATCGGCAGAGGAAGTTTCTCCAAAATACTGCAACAGATAGCGACTTCTACATTCCGTATTGTTTTCAATATAACCTACCATGGCTTTCATACGAACCATCCAGGCTTTTTTTCGGGCATGATACTGATCTAAATTGATGTGTAAGAATTCGGCAGTGGCGCGATTAAGCAGGTAATGAATTTGGGGACTGTCTTTCGCTGGCATATAATCTAAAATGCCGAATGCCTGTAATTGTTTTAGCTGTTGCTTAATCTCCTCTGGCGTTGCCCTACAGATACGGGCCAGTTGTGATTCATAAACCGATACCCGAAAATCCAGCACCCCCGGATAGGTACGCAACAAAGCTTGCACCAAGTGAGCCGAATTGGGATAGCCTTCTTCATAGGCACGCAATTGGGCAGTGTCGCAGGTAAACTGTGCCTGTGCCGGTAAAAAAACCGAGCTGCTGAACCGAAGATGGCCTTCTTGTTCTAGTAGTTGCAGCGTATTAACTACCAGTAATACATCGTGTTTAAATCGACTGGCAAATACTGATAAATCAAAATCGTGGTAACTGCCTTCACCACTGCCAGCGGGAACTTGTAAAAAGGCAGCGAGATCTTGATAGATTTTTTTTATCGTTTCTATGGGTGGAAATCTTTGTGTCGCAAGCCCAAGCAGGTTATTGATTTGTGTAGGTGTTACCAATAAAATCGCTTCTGCAGGCTGTTCATCCCTTCCGGCTCTGCCTGCTTCTTGATAGTAATTTTCTAAACATTCGGGGGCCGCCAAGTGAATAACCAGTCGTACATCCGGTTTATCGATGCCCATTCCAAAAGCATTGGTAGCCACAATTACACGTGTTCTGTTTTGTATCCACGCTTCCTGCCGTTCGTTTCTTTCTTCTTGGGTAAGCCCGGCATGATAAAAAGTTGCTGAAATGCTATTTTGCTGCAACCATGTTGCTATTTCCTGGGTTTGTTTGCGGGTGTTGCAGTAAACAAGGGTGCTGCCAGATTTTTGCTTCAATAGTTGAATCAGGGAATGGTGGATAGATTCGGATAGCCGGCAATGGTACTGTAAGTTTTTTCTTTCAAAGGACCCTTTTACTATAGCGGCATTTTTCATTTGGAGCTGCACCAAAATATCTTCCTGAACCGGGGGAGTCGCCGATGCAGTAAGTGCAATCAGCGGAGTATGCGCCGGTAGGT
>JBIINW010000157.1:0-6481 GCA_044337245.1 Sediminibacterium sp.
GGATAAACAAGCAAACACTCAAAAAGCAATGGAACTTACCCGGCAGGCAGCTGCCCAGGGTGCCAAAATCGTTTGCTTGCAAGAACTGTATGCTTCTCTGTATTTCTGTGATACGGAAGACTATGAACATTTTGCCCTGGCAGATGCCATACCCGGCGAGGTTACGGATGCATGGGGTAAACTAGCCGCAGAACTGAATGTGGTAATTATTGCCTCCCTCTTCGAAAAAAGGGCACAGGGACTGTATCATAACACCACCGCTGTATTAGATGCGGATGGAACCTATTTGGGCAAGTACCGCAAAATGCATATCCCCGACGACCCATCCTACTACGAAAAATTTTACTTTACCCCCGGTGATTTAGGATACCGTGTTTTTAAAACAGCCTATGCAACCATCGGCATATTAATATGCTGGGATCAATGGTATCCCGAAGCCGCCCGCATTACTTCTTTAATGGGTGCTGAAATGTTGTTTTATCCTACCGCTATAGGCTGGGCTACCAGTCAAAATGAAGCCACCAACCACGAGCAATTCAATGCCTGGCAAACCATACAGAGAAGTCATGCCATTGCCAATGGCGTTCACGTGATATCCGTTAACCGGGTGGGCTTCGAACAAGATGGCGCTATGAAATTCTGGGGTGGTTCCTTTGTATGCAATCCGATGGGAAATATCCTGTTTCAGGCATCTCACGAAGAAGAAACCGCAGCAGTGGTTTCGGTAGATACCAACCTAACAGATAGTTACCGAACGCACTGGCCTTTTTTAAGAGATAGAAGGATTGACTCCTACGCGCCCATCACCAAGCGATATATTGATGAAGGCTGATTATTGTCGGCTACCAAATAGCAGACTACCTATCCGCACCATATTACTGCCTTCTTCTATGGCAATGGAGTAGTCGTTACTCATACCCATGCTGATAATAGGATCAGTTGCAAATGGAAAGGTTTTACTAATCGCATACATATTACTAAATTCTCTGCGCACCTGCTCGGTATCGGTTGTAAAGGATGCCATCCCCATCATTCCTCGGATAGAAACGGAATGGAGGGTTGATTGTATCGAAGCGATTTCCAGTATTTCAGATTCATCCAGCCCAAACTTGCTATCTTCTTTTGCAATATACACTTGCAATAAGCAACCAATGTTGCGGTTCAACTTAGCACCCTGCTTATTGATTTCGAGTAATAATTTGTTGCTGTCTACTCCATGAATCAGGTGCACAAAGGGAGCAATCATTTTCACTTTATTAGATTGCAGATGACCAATAAAATGCCAGCGAATATCGGCAGGTAAGGCTTGTTGCTTGGCTACTAGTTCTTGCACATAGTTTTCGCCAAAATCACGCTGCCCTAATTCGTACAGGGCCATAATATCCTCATTGGGCTTGGTTTTGCTTACTGCAACCAAGGTAACATTTTGTTGTTCTAATTGAGCGCGAATGGATGTGAATAAGGGAATGTTTACGGGCATAGCATTGCAAATATAGAAATTAAGCAGGGCTTACACTAGAATGTGGAAGTTACCCCTTTATTTTCCTTAAAAAAACGTTCTTGCCATACCAGGTTTTCAAGCACCAATGCATAGTTATATCCGGTACAGGTATAATAAAAAGTGCCTACTCCTGCCTTGCCCAGTGATTTTTTTAAGGAGGCGGGCAACATACTCGACATATTGGCTATAAAAAATGAAAAATCACCGGAAGTAATTTCTTGTTGCCATTTGCTAAAGGTTAGTTGCTGCTTAGGAGCAATATAAACACCCCATCGCATCAAAGCAGTATGCAACAAAACTGCATCCATCGGATTATCAATTTTCGCTAAGGCATCCTGAGAAACGGATATTAAACGGGGTTTAAACTTTTCCAGTTCTGCAAGGGGCTTACTGGCCATCAACCGGCTCAAATGATACAGGATAACTGGTAAGCGTTGATAGTGGGGTGATATAAAAGCAGGATCATCGAGATATTTTTCTTTTTCCAGCACACGAACAATCAATTGTAAGGAGGCAGTATCTGCCGCCTGCCAGGGAAGCTGGTACTTTTGAACGAAATACAAAATATTCGAGAGCACACATACATCAAAATCTACGGGCATCTTCTTTCCAAACCAGGTAGAGTAGGCAGGCAGATCTTGCAGAAAGGAATAAGTATTATTAATTGATTTTTTTTGTCCATTAGTAAAAGACTGCATCAACTGATGCACAACTGCCGCTAAAGAATCGGGGGCTTGTTGCGCTAAAAGCAGTATTACCGTATCGTCCATATCGTCGGGTAGGGACTGACTTTTATTAAACCAATTCAACCAGCCACCATTGGGAAAAATGCGGGGGGTATCGGTTGGCCAGAAATTATAGGTTGGCCGATTTTTTCGGTTGATGAATTTGGGATAAACCTGCATGCATCGATTTCTGATTTCTTGAACTTTTGCTTGCAAATCCGGGGACAAATCATGTTGAATACCCGCTAAAGTAAAATCGACCAAGCCGGTAAAAAAAGGATTGATATCGGCTTTTTCTGTATTGCCATTCCACGAATAGCGACGATAGGAGGGGAAGCTACCTGCGGGAAATACACTACTCTCAGTCCTTTGCTCTTGTTGCAAGGATTCAATCAGCCAGTTGCGCACATCTTGTTGCTGAGCAAAAACAGACAAAGTAGGTATGAAACAGAGAAAGGCCAAACCACCAACCGATTTCCTGAACAACCACCGCAGAAGAGTACAGGAAAAAAGATTCATCGGAGATAAAAGGTTGAATACATTATTTAAGGATGCTACGGCTGATAACGATGCGTTGCACTTCGCTGGTGCCCTCATAAATCTGGGTAATTTTTGCATCCCGCATCATTCTTTCTACATGGTATTCTTTTACAAAGCCATAACCCCCATGAATTTGCACTGCTTCGGTAGCAACCCACATAGCCGTTTCACTGGCAGCTACTTTTGCCATGGAAGAACTCAGGGTATAATCGAGGTGGTTATCCTTTTCCCAGGCTGCTTTCATGCACAACAAACGGGCTGCTTCTATACGTGTTGCCATATCAGCCAACTTAAACTGAATAGCCTGGTGATGCATAATCTCTTTTCCAAATGCCTTGCGCTGTTTACTATATGCCAATGAAAGTTCATAGGCACCACTGGCAATACCCAACGCCTGGGCAGCAATACCAATACGGCCGCCTGCTAATGTTTTCATGGCAAATGTAAAACCAAAGCCATCCGCTCCAATCCGGTTATCTTTGGGAACTTTCACATCATTGAATAGAATGGTGTGCGTATCACTGCCGCGAATCCCTAATTTATTTTCTTTCGCACCAACTACAACACCCGGGCTATTTTTCTCTACAATAAAAGCATTGATGCCTTTACTGCCTTTTGCTGGGTCGGTTTGGGCAATTACCAAATAAACGGAAGCAGAAGATCCATTGGTGATCCAGTTTTTGGTGCCATTCAGTAAATAGTAATCTCCCTTGTCTTCAGCAGTTGTTTGCTGACTGGTAGCATCACTTCCTGCTTCGGGTTCACTCAGCAAAAACGCCCCTATATACAACTCATTGTCTTTTACTCCTCTTGCCAGGTGTTGCAGGTATTTATCTTTTTGTTCCGCGGAACCATATGTTTCTAAGCCCCAACAAACCAGACTATTGTTTACGCTCATACAAACACTGGTACTGGCATCTACCTTGCTGATTTCTTCCATTGCCAGCACATAACTAATGGTATCTAAACCACCACCGCCATTTTCTGGTGCTACCATCATTCCCATAAAACCCAGTTCGGCTAATTTTTTCACTTGCTCAGCAGGAAATCGCTGGTGCTCATCTCGCTCAATTACACCTGCAAAACATTCATTTTTGGCAAAGTCTCTGGCTGCCTGCCGAATCATTTGTTGCTCTTCTGATAGTTGGAAATTCATTGCTGAAATTTTTTACAAAAATAAGCTAACAAATGTTAGGATAAGAAGATTTACCAAAAAATGACATTAATTAATAATACTTTTTTTGCACCTGATAAAGTACTGCTTTATCTCGCTCGCTAAATCCCCGGGTAGAGTCTTGTAAAAAGTGCCGTTTAAAAGCCCGCTTGGCTGCAGAACTGTCTTTCATATCATACCCAATAATCCGCAGGGCCTGCAAATGATTGAAGTCAGCTGGGGCGGCAGTGGTAGGCTCATCGTACCAAAACCCAAACCCTTGCTCTGCCAATAATTTCCAGGGGAAACGATAATTGGGGTCATTTTTTCGGGTAGGGGCAATATCTCCGTGCCCAATAAAATTGGCTACGGGTAGGGTATATTTTTGTTTCAATTGGGCCAATAAACTCAACAGGCTCTTCAACTGGATACTGTCGAAAGATTCAAAACCGTTATTATCGAGTTCAATACCAATGGAGGCTGAATTAATATCTAACAAGTTACCCCATCGGCTTACCCCGGCATGTGCTGCCCGAAGATAATCATTGAGCATATGATGAACAGTTCCATCTTTACAAATCACGTAATGCGCACTTACCTGTGAAGCAGGCGTAGTGAATGTTTGCAGCGTTTGTGCACAGGCATTTTGAGCGGTATGGTGGATAATTACAAAGCTGGGTTTGCGCAAATTGAAATTGGTGGTTCCTACCCATTTTTCGGGCTGCTGAATACTATCCGATACTGGAACTTCAGGTTGCTGACGGATTGTTTTTACCAGTTCTTTGGTTTGTTGCCGATACACACGATTGGTAGATTGGTAGGGATGGGGTGAACAAGCGAGCCAACCGACCATAATTATAATTAGGTAACTCGATTTAAATTGAAAGCGAAGCATAAAGGAGTCTTTTAACAATTCCGCCGAAGGAAATCGGAAAGTGAATGTAGGTACCTAACTTTGAAAAAAAAAGAAAAAATGTCGATGCACCTGGGCAGAACCACTTTTGGAGATATTGCCAACCAAGGCAATGTATTAAGCAGAGCAGCTGTAATGCAATGGATTGCAGATTGGGTAATCAATCCTCGCTTGCAATTGCACATGTATCAGGTGGGGGAGTTGATGCGGTGTTGGGCCTCCGAAAAACTGAATTTATCCGAAGCCGATGTATGGAAATGGGAAATGGCGGGCATATTACACGATGCAGACTGGGATCAATGGCCAGATTCGCATTGCCGGAAAATTGTGGAAGCATTGGAGGAAAAGCAAATTGACCCAGAAATAATCAGAGCCATTGCTTCTCATGGTCACGTTCATTTTGGCGTAGAGCCGGAAACCGCTATGGATAAAATGTTGTATGCATTTGATGAATTGTCTGGATTTGTGCATGCCTATTCTTTGATGCGTCCAGGGGGGTATGCAGACATGGATGTGAAAGGCGTAAAAAAGCGCCTTAAGGATAAAGCATTTGCAGCGGGTGTTTCCAGAGAAGATATTAGGGATGCCTGTGAAAGAGCCAATATTGAGTTAGATGAGCTGATACAATTTATCATTCCCCGTCAGGCCGCATTTACCGCTAATCAATCTTAAATCACCCAACCCTTTTTATATGCAAAAATTTATTTTTATACTGATCCTCTGCTTGTTTGGAAGAACCAGTTATAGTCAGGAAGTGTTGCCCCTACGAGAGCAAGCGAAATGGGTAGACGAACTGCTAAACGAGCGAATCGAGGGCATACTACCCGGGTTGATGAAACGCGAGCAAATAGATTGCTGGGTGCTGATTTCTAGGGAATACAATGAAGATCCCGTGTTAAAAACCTTTCTACCAGCCGAGTGGTTGTCTGCCAGAAGAAGAACCATGCTGGTATTTTACCTGAACCCGCAAACTGGTAAAATTGAGAAGCATGCTATTGCCCGCTATGCGGTTGGAAAATCGATACCGGCTTCCTGGGATATGCAAAAATACCCCGATCAATGGGATGCACTGGTACAATTGATTGCATCCAAGCATCCAACAACTATTGCCATAAATTATTCGAATGATTTTGCCCATGCAGATGGTATCACCCATACTGAGTTCGATTTATTCAAAAAATACCTGCCGGATAGTCTTCGCAAGAAAATGGTTTCAGCTGAGTCACTCGCAGTAGCTTGGCTAGAAACCCGAACAGAAAGGGAGATAGCCATCTATCCCAAACTCATTCAATTAACGCATCAGATTATTCAGGAAGGATTTTCGGAGAAAGTAATTACTCCGGGTATTACTTCTACGGATGATTTGGTATGGTGGTTTCGGCAACGAATTCGAAATTCAGGATTGGATACCTGGTTTCATCCCTCCGTATCTATTCAACGCAAAGATTCAGTTGTATTCGATCACTTGAAAGCTTTTTCCGACCGCCCTCGAGAAAATATCCTACAACCGGGCGATTTAATTCATGTGGATATAGGCATCAGTTATTTACGCTTACAAACCGATGTGCAGGAACATGCCTATTTACTACTACCCGGAGAAACGCAGGCACCCGCCTCATTACAACAAGCATTTTCTAAAGCTAACCGTT
>JBIINW010000158.1:0-6431 GCA_044337245.1 Sediminibacterium sp.
GTAGGGCCATTTTCAATTAGCTGTTTGGGTAAAAATATCCGCTGAGATGGGTTCATTTATCGTATGTTTTAACCATTGTATATCCATCCAGCGAATACCATCAAAAAATAATTTAACCGAACCCGGCTGCATAAAAAATCCGTTGGCGGTTTTTATTTTTTTAAACTTACTATAAACGCGGTTGTGAAATCCTACGCTGGTAATAAAACTCACTCCCCTAATTAAGAATGACTTTTGGTCAATTTGAAAATTTGTAACCATTTTCTTTGGGTCGGTGATTTGAACTGTATAACAATCAAATCCATCTACCCGATCATCTGCCAATCTCTCCACCCGAAACGAATCCCGATCGGCATAGCGAATGATGCCAAAACCAAAATTATTACTCCATGAAAAATACACCTGGTATTTTTTGGCTTCCTCACTCATCTGATTGGAAGTTTGCTTTCCATCATATATCAATTGCATAAACATCCGATCACCTGCCATTGCATCGAACCGAATTTTTCCATTTGCCTGATGGGCAGCAGTGTTTTCGGTTGGATAAATTCGATACATACTATAGGTATCAAAAAATCGCAGGTGGGCCGTATCTGTTTTTCCAAAGGGGGTAAACGTAGCTGTTCCCTGTAAAGAAAGTGAAGCTGGCTGTTGCCACACATCACCACCCGAAGCTATTACGGTTTTTTGTAAAATTTCGAGCGCAGTTTGGCTGAAGCTATTTTGTAGCTGCGTACATAACAGAAGTAGCATTAAAAAGTAGGTCTTCATAACAATTCGATTACGAGATTATTATATCTGTCTGCCTTTACCGTGCTATTATATCCAACAACCGTAGTACTTTCAAATTCTTCAATAATGCAAGGGCCTTTGATGAGTTGATTGGGTTTTAGCAGGTAACGATCGTACACTGGGGTATTTGCATATTGTTTTCCCCAATATACTTTTCGTTTTCCTTTCAATGCTTTCGAATGGTTGCCTACTACTGCCTGTTTGGGAATAAGTGAGGTAGTGGGTCCGCTCACCAGAACTCGCCAGGTAACTGCTTCAATCGGAATCCCTTCAATATCTCTTCCATATCGCAATCGATATTCAGCCTGAAATTCACGGGTTATAGTGGGTATTGATGCGACTGATAATTTTTCTGCTGGAATGGGTATTGTAATTTCATGTCCTTGCCCTGCATACCGCATATCAGCTACAATAGAAATTTGTATATCACGTGAAGCTATTCCGGCATTGCGTAAAAATGCTTTGCCCTGGGTAGTCATGTCGGCAATCAATTTGTTCAAGTACTTCCAGTTGATAGAAGGGAGGGAACTGATGTAACTGGTAATTGCTTCGGTAGCTACCGGACTCACTAAAAATCCCAATGCACTTAACACGCCTGCTCCGGCAGGAATAATCAGTTGTTTTGCATTGAGTTGCCGGGCAACATGAAAAGCATGCACCGGTCCGGCACCTCCAAAGCCCAGCATGGAAAAATGCCGGGGGTCGAGCCCTTTTTCTATGATATGTACCCTTGCTGCGTTGGCCATATTTTCATTCACCAGGCGATGAATGCCCCAGGCAGCTTCCTCAACCGATATTTTTAGCGGAGTGGCAATATGTTTTTGAATGGCAGCTATGGCAAGATCTTTTCGCAGCGGCATGGTTCCTCCCAGAAAATAATCTTCGTGTAAAAATCCTAATACTAGGTCGGCATCTGTTACTGTAGGCAGGGTGCCTCCGCGATTATAACAGGCAGGGCCGGGCTGAGAAGCGGCACTTTCCGGACCAACCGTTAATAATCCCAATTGGTTAACCCTGGCAATACTTCCCCCGCCTGCACCAATTTCAATCATATCAATCACCGGTATGCGAACAGGCAATCCACTTCCCTTTTTAAAACGCTTTTCACGAGCTGCTTCAAAGTGATTGGTGATTTCGGGTTTGCCGTTTCGGATCATGGAAGCTTTGGCGGTAGTTCCCCCCATATCAAAAGCAACCAGGTCTTTTTTCTTTACCAGATTACCAAAAAATATTCCTGCCATGGTTCCGCCGGCAGGGCCGCTTTCGAGCAATTGCACAGGTGTTTGAATGGCCCCTGCTATTGTTGTGAGTCGTCCGGCAGAGTTCATGATATGCAATTTTCCGGCAAAACCCATTCCCCTCAAAATTGAATCTAATTGGTTGAGGTAGTAACCGGTTAGCGGTTGCACATAAGCATTCATCACGGTTGCGCTGGTACGCTCGTATTCTCTTATTTCGGGCATCACTTCACTGCTGAGTGAAAATGCCAGCTGGGGAAATTGTTTGCGAAGGATGGCCCCAATTTTTTGTTCGTGCGAAGGGTTTGCATAGGAGTGTAACAAGGAAACAGCTACCGCCTGAATCCCTTTCTTTACTAAAGATTGTAAAACAGTAATCACCTGTTTTTCATTCAGCGGCGTGATGATATTTCCGTTCCGATCAACTCTTTCCTGAATGCCTTTTCTAAAAGAACGTGCAACTAAGGGTTCAGGCATTTTAATAAATATATCGTAGATGTCGTAGCGCATTTCACGCCCAATTTCCAACACATCTTCAAAACCGGCGGTGGTAAGTAATGCAGTAGGGGCTCCCTTTCTTTCAATAATGGCATTGGTTACTAAGGTGGTGCCATGAATGAGGGTAGTTACATCGCGAATAGATTTTCCATGTTGTAACAGCAATTCCTGCACACCATTTAAAATACCTTTGGTGGGATCGGGATAGGTAGTGAGGGTTTTGCCAAAGAATAATTTTCCGGAGTCGGGCTCCAGCAATACTAGGTCTGTAAATGTTCCGCCAATATCTATTCCTAATTTCATATTGTTTAATGATATTCTTCTCCTCCACTTACATTGATGGCTTCACCGGTAATATAGGCTGCTTCATCACTGCATAAAAAAGCCACGGCTTTTGCAATATCTTCGGTTTGTCCGGTTCGGCCCAGTGGATTTTTTTGAACAATCGACTGCAGATAGGTTTCGTAATCCATTCCCAACTTTTCACTGAAAAAACTGTTCTGCCAATGTCCGAGACCGGTAGTAATATGGTTGGGACAAACCGCATTTACCCGAATCTTATGTTTACCCAATTCCACGGCATTGCTGCGGGTGAGGCCCACCAGTCCATGCTTACTGGCCGTATAAGCCGCAGCAAATGGAAAGCCACTTTTGGCAGCCTGTGAGGCAATATTGATAATTGCGCCACCAGTTCCCTGTTCAATCATTTGAACAGCGGCATGTTTACTGCAAAGGAAGGGTCCTTTTAAATTAACATCCAATACCACATCCCAACTGCTCTCTTTAAATTCGGTAAAGGGTTCCATTAAATAACCTACACCTGCATTGTTTACTAAAATATCTACCCTGCCCAATGAGGCTGCAGTTTGTTGAATGAGTTCTTTACATTCAGATTCAATTCTAACATCACAGGGGATAGTAAGAACCTGCACACCAAAAGCACGGCATGCATCCGCGATAGCATTCATTTCAGAAGTTACACCAATATGTTCGGCAGCTAGATCTGCTCCTTTGGGGGTTCCAAGATCGCTGATTACAATATTACATCCTTCGGAAGCCAGTTTCAGTGCAATTGCTTCTCCTATTCCCTTATGTCGTCCGGAACCGGTAATGATGGCCACTTTATTGGTAAGCTGGTACATACTGTATGGATTTAAATATCGCTGGCAACAATAAAAATCGGATTATCGGCAAACTCATTAAACTGTTTAGCACCGGCCTGAACGGCTTCAGAAGAAAGGTCGGCAAAAAATGCATTCATATCAGGCACTTCAATAATTTCACAATAGGCATAGGGCCCGGGGGCATCAGATCCAAGTAGATTATTCATTTTCAATACGCGAAAATCCTGCACGGAAGACAAAGATGTAACCACCGGAATGTCTTTTGCTTTTGCCCAATTTTCGTAATCTGTTACCGAAGCCGTGGGTTTTAGATTGTATAAAGCTAGAATGGTTGGCATAGTAATAAAATTATAGTTGTTTAAGAAACTCTCTCTTTAGTAAATGCAGCTACTCCGGTTGCCAATAATCCTTGCACACTGTTCAACAACAACCGAACACCTTTGGCAGACAAATCTCTGGCCTGATCTGCATTAGCAGCAACGGTACCGGGAATTTTTCCATGCTTCACCATGATTTGAATGGCCTGATCGATCAATGCTTTTACTTCCGGATGATTGGGACCATCGGTAAAACCCATGCTGAGAGCGAGGTCACGGGGGCCTATGATAAATCCATCTACGCCCTCCACAGCACACATGCTTTCTAAATGTTCAACTGCTTTTACCGATTCTACCATGGGCAATACCAATGTTTCGGCGTTAGCTGCGGTAATATATTCCTGTTGAGACATTTTTCCAGCCATATAATCGGCTGCGCGAACGGGACCCAATCCTCGATTGCCGGCGGGATAATATTTTATTGCTTTTACCAATTGAGCGCAATCTTCTGCGGTTTCTGTTCCGGGCATCATTATTCCCATTACGCCAGCGTCGAGGTATTGCAAAATTAATTTCTCGTCTAAACTTCTCACCCGTGCCAAGGGAGTGATTCCGGTAGATTCCATGGCTCGGATCATGTGGGTAGCTTCGGTAAGGGTAATTGCTCCATGTTCACTATCGATGATGTAAAAATCAAGGCCCATCCAACCCAGGTACTCACAAACCGTTGGGTCGGTGGTGGGGGAAATTACTCCGTAACAGGTAAGATTGCTGGCAAGTCTTTTTTTCACTGCTTTGTTCAACATAGTATATCAATTAGTATTCAGCTCAAGTTTGGGTACACTAATGTAATTCCTGGATAGTACCATCTGCTATTTTATTGCGGATGAAGTTCATCAAGCCTCCACTGGCAGCAACTTCAGCAACAAAGGGCGCTACGGGAACACTAGAAAAAACCTTTCCATTGGTAAGGTTGGTGATTTCTCCGGAATCGGTATTATAAGAAAGTTCATCCCCAGTATTACATGCTAAGTTGATGTCTTTACTGGTGATGAAAGGCATTCCATAATTGATGGCATTTCTGAATTGCAGTCGGGCAAAGCTGGTGGCAAACACCGCTTGTATGCCGGCTCCGATTAATCCGGTTACACAATGCTCAATACTTTTACCTCCGCCGGCAAAATTATGTCCGGCCACAATAAAAGTATACCCGGCATCCACGAAGCCGTTTTCGCGATTAAATTCTTCTGCTACGCCTGCCATTACCCATTTAGCATTTTCTGCGGGATTGATGGGGGATGTCCAGAATTTTTGGAGAATCATATCGAAACTCATCACATAATTTTTTGCAACCCAGGCTTTACCGGTAATAGTGGCCATTTGTATATGTTTTTTCGGTTACCAATTTTGAGAACGGGGATCGGTGATTTCCCCTTTAATTGCACTGGCGGCAACAACTGCCGGTGAGGTAAGAAATATTTTAGCGTTTTTACTGCCCATGCGTCCTTTCATATTTCTGTTGCCTGCGCTCAGCACAATATCTCCATCACCTGCAACGCCCGTATGAATGCCGGCACAGGGCCCACAGCTAGGGGTTTCTATGGCTGCTCCGGCCCGGATAAGGGTTTCAAAATAGCCTTTTTGAATACATTCCAGGTAAACAGCTTGACTGGCGGGAATGCATATCATATTTACATTTCGGTGAATCTGCTGCCCTTCCAGAATTTTAGCCATAATGGCAAAATCTTCGGTTCTACCATTGGTGCAGGTGCCTACAAATGCTTTATTGAACTTAGTACCTACAACTTTCTCAATAGGCACTACATCATCTAGTTTATCGGGCATAGAAACGGTGGGACCTACCTGAGTAACATCTACTTCATATACGGCATCATAGCGGGCATCTTCATCACTAGTTACAAAATCCCACTCCCCTTTCTGAACAGGTTTTAGGAAATTAGCGGTAGTGGCATCCGGTGCTATTATTCCATTTTTTGCGCCCAGGTCAACCGTCATATTACACAACGTCATTCTTCCGGCCATACCGAGTGATTCTATGGCTGGTCCGGTAAATTCTAGTGTTTTATAAATAAGATGCCCATTCCAGTGCATCATGCCCATGATGTGCAGGCTCAGATCTTTGGCCATCACCCAGGGTTGCCAGGTACCTTTGATTACAAATTTTACCGACTCGGGAACCCGGAACCAGCATTTGCCCGTAGCCATAGCAATGGCGGCATCGGTAACGCCAATGGCATTTCCTACAGCACCAACTGCACCATAGGTATTGGCATGCGAATCGGTTCCAATAGATACCTTACCGGGCAGCACATGCCCCTGTTCTACCATTAACTGATGCGCAATTCCTTGACGCCCTAAATCATAGAAATAGGGAATATCATATTTATGCACAATCTCGCGCCATTCATTTAGCATGGTAGCGAATTGTTCTGTGGGTGGTG
>JBIINW010000159.1:0-6422 GCA_044337245.1 Sediminibacterium sp.
AAAAATAAGTCATAATTGGTAAAGAAAATTACCTAGCGCTGGATTTTACCTCATCTGAAATAAGTGAGAATTATTTATCGTTTACCAGCCTATCGTTTTAAAATTACTCGAAGAGAAAAAGTAGGTTACTACCCATTCAATTACCACCATCAAAAGTAATGTAATTACGCCTGTTGTGCTAATGCGTAATAATAACACTGAACTCGGATCCTGTGAAGCACCGATTCCACAGAGTGCCCACGCATTCGGCTGCAGTGGACCCCTGCCAGTCAGATTTTGCTGCTACTTCGGCATCCAATATTGCTGATGCATGGGATTTATATTAGTAGTTCCCGCAATTTTATTTGTTGATTAATGCTGATTTTTAAGATTCCCTAATTTAAACAATCACCCATTTTTTTGACGAATTCGAGTTTCAAAATGTGTTAATCTACTATTTGGCATAATAATTGATATATAATTTTTTGTTTATTTATTTACCGCCATTATTTTGCTAATCCTAAATTTATGTTTATGAAAATTACTAATGTAACTTTCTGTTTCCTATTGTGTGTAACCTCAGTAGTAGCACAAAAAAATCAGGGACAAAATCGTATACAAAATTTGTCAAAATTAGAAATTGGTTTTCAGGGTATTGGTTATGGTTATGAAACCGGTTTAGGAAACAATTTGGCAATCGATTTTACTGGTGGTCTGGGTGGGGGATATTATGTATATGATAATGAGGTTACGCATGGTTGGAATTTGTTTCAACCGGCAGTTTATTTCTCTGTTAATCCCAAATTGTATTATAATCGAAAACGACGTTTGGAAAAGGGACATAATACAAACTTCAACAGTGGGAATTATTTCGGACTTATGATGAGGTTTACTACACCGGCTCTATTTCCTTCCAATTCTACTGGTGATCTAGTTACTTTTGCAGATTCATTAAGATATTCTTATTTATTCAATTTTCATTGGGGTTTACAGCGACCTATTGGTTCAAAATGGCTATTTAATGTACATGTTGGATTAGGGGTAGCCCGTGATTTGGAGTTTTCATATCAAGCAATTTATCCTGCCCTTGATTTGAAGTTTTGTTACTTGTTCAATCATAGAAAACTTAATCATTAATAGACCTTTTCATGCTAGATTTTGTTACTATCAAAAAATGATTTGCTTGTATAAAGTAGTACCACATTGTTGTTGACTTTCTTCATCTTAATAAAAAAACCTGCAAATAGTTTGCAGGTTTTTTTATTAAGTGTGCTGATAAGTTTCCTTTACCAACCAATCGTTTTAAAATTATTCGACGAGAAGAAGTAGGTTACTATTCGTTCAATAACCACCACCACTAGTAATGTAATTACGCCTGCTGTGCTAATGCGTAATAATAATTCGGAACCTGGCCCTTGTGAAGCACGAATTCCCCATAGTGCCCAGGCAACCGTAAGTGTAAATCCTGCTACTCGAAAGCGCAATAAAATAAACAAGGCCAATACAATTGCAATGGTAATCATTACTGCACTCCAAATATCCTGCTCTAGCGGACCACCCCGCCAGCCTGTTTTTACCAGATAAGCTGTGATATTAGCTATGGTAGCTACGCCGATCCAACCTAAATATACCGTAAAAGGTGCACCTAATAAAAACTGGAGGTGAAGCGGAAAAGTTTTCAGTTTATCTTTTCCCTTTAGAAATACCTGAAGTAAACTGAATAACAGCAATAACATCACTACCACACTGGCTCCCACCAATAAAAAGTGCCAGCAAAGTATCCAAACAATATTCAATAAACAACTCAGCAGGTACCAACGATTGATTGCACTTACGTAAGCATGTGCCCTATGTTCAGCTAGAGGTTGATGTAACGCAAAAAATGTAATTGTTATCGTATACAATAGCAGCAGCAAATAAATCAACCCCCATATAGAAAAAGTAAAACCGGCAGGAACAAAATAATTGGGGTAGAAAGCAGATATCTGCCCCGTATTGTAACCATTGATGGGTAAAATATTTGCTAGAGCATTCACCATCAGCACTGCCGAAAATGCGACCCAATTCAGTATAATTGTTCCACGGGTGGTTTTACTCATTTTACATATTTTTTAAACCAGTTGATATGGGCATTGAAGCGATGTATAATGTAACTGGGAACCCTAACTCCATGGTGCTGATTAGGATAAATAATCAACTGTGTTGGAATTCCTTCCGATTTAAAGGCCTGGTACATCTGCTCGGCACCAATCACCGGCACATTAAAATCATCCTCACTAGCCATAAATAGGGTAGGGGTTTTGATCTGCTTTACCTTAAAGAAAGGATACGATAAGTTGAGCCATTTTTGCTGATTTTCCCAAGGCTTACCCAGCTCATTTTCATATTGGGTAATATATTGGTCGGAACCATAAAAAGATAACGTTAATGAACTGCCTGCACCACTTACGGCTGCTTTAAACCTTTTATCAGAAGCAATGGTGTAATTTGTAAGAATGCCTCCATAACTCCATCCGGCAATTGCCATACGGTTCGAATCGGCAATGCCCGATTTACACAAAGATTCGGCAATCGCCAGAATATCTTTCACTTCCTTATTACCCCAATCTGCATAAATACTTTTGGTATAAGCTGCCCCACGTCCGCTACTTCCTCTATAATTTACCGCTGCTACTGCATAGCCAGATGCTGCCAGTATTTGCCGGTCTAAATCAAATCCAAAATCATCTTGCGCAACAGGACCTCCGTGAATAAACAATACCAGCGGTTGTTTTAAGGCCAACGAATCGGTAGTATATAAAATACCATTTACCTGATTTTTATCCGAACTGATAGCAGAAATCCCCCGAATATGCATTCGCTTTAATGGGGCCAGAAAACTATCCTGCAGATGCGTAATAGTTTCAAAACGATTATTCTTCCAGATACAAATTTCATTGGGCACATGTTGATTCGTATACAAAGCTACCCGATCTCCCTTCTCATTCGAATGCATCGAACTATAAATTCCATTTGCTGGTGTAATTGCTTTTATGTTTTTACCATCAGACGAAATTTGATAGAAAAGTTGGTTTCGGTCATCTTCTACTGCTGCCAATATTGTATTCCCGTCTTTGGTCCATTGAATTTGTTCCACCGAACGATCCAGTGAACTGGAAATTACCTGCGACTGTTTGCTGCCTAAATCTAATACACACAATAATTTTAGATCATACATATCAAATGCAGCTTCTGATGCATTTCGGATATAGGCAATTTTTTGTCCGTTTGCGCTAAACTTAGGACTATTATCACTCCCCTTAAAACTGGTTAATACCTCCGGAGTAGCATTTTTTTCGGCATCAATCAGAAACAGATCGGTATTGTCATTTTTATCCGGATCTGCAGAAACATTGCTGGTATATACAATCTTAGTTCCATCAGCACTAATGTCGGCATCCTGCTCATTATATTTTCCGCGGGTTAAAGTATCTAATTTCTTTTCTGCCAAATGCCAGATATATAAATGGGTCTTCCGATTATCCAGATATCCTTCATTGTCTGCTTTAAAATGATAGCGGTCGATTTCATAGGGATTTCTCACATTCGATTTAGCCGTATCGGCATAGTTAAATTCTTTAATGGTTAACAATATTTTCTTGCCATCCGGAAACCATTGATAGCCGCGTATTTCCCCCTTAATGTGGGTTTGCTGCTTGGCTTCACCACCGCGCCTGTCTAGCAGGTAAAGTTGACTTCCCTCTTTCTCCTCTTTACCGGCTGCCATAAAAGAAATGTATTTACCATCGGGGCTCCAATTGGCTCCGGAAAAACTTTTGGTTTGCTCGGTAAGTGAAATCGTTTCTTTCCCATCGCTGCTTACCATGTATAACTTACTCTGGTATTTGTCTTTGGCAGAATCCACAGTGCTATGTGCATACAATATCCAGCTACCTTCCGGAGAAATTTTTGGTGAGGAAATATTAGTAAGTCGATAAACATCATTTGGTCGTATCCAACGTTGTGCATTGGAAGTATTTGCAAACATTACCATCAGTAAGCTACACACCATCAGTTTTAGCAATTGCATTTTCATTCAATTAGGGGGTTAATTAATTTTCGAAGCTGATAAAATTCCAGTTCAGTTTTCTGCATTGCTCATTAAACTGGCGGATATCATTATTTAATAAATCGGTTTGTTGTTGTTGATACTTTGTCCATTCAGCATGTAAATCATCGAATCGTTTTTTATGTCCCTCTGTTATGTACGGAACATTACTTTCAGCTTCTCCTTTCAGAAAAATGAAATTGGCACTGAGTTTATTTACAAAGTTAATCACGTCATCGTTAGTTTTCGACTTAGGCTGAATTAAAATTTCTTCCCATGTTTTTATTTTAGTAAGCAATCCACTTGCTTCTTTCGATAATCCGCTGAAACTGGCATTGTCTTCGGTTCTGCTAATAAAATCCTTCAATTGCTGCTGAATTTTGCGCATCTGGGTAACCGACACATGGATGTCTTCTACATCCTTGGAAACCTTTTGTAAAAAAGCATCCTGCTCCTGATAGGCAGCAGGGGTTACTAAAAAGGTAACTTCTTTTACCTGACGAGGATCAGTTAAAACGCGGAAGCTTTGTATCGGTAAGGGTTTGTCGTTAATTGTCAATTTTGCCGAATAAGTACCTGGCACTACCGATCTGCCCCGGTAGCTACCTTCAATTTCTACATTTTCTATGGTGGGTAAATTTTTATGGCGCAAGTCCCACACAAAACGGTTCAAACCATTGCGCAATTCAATAGTAGGATCGGCCTCTGCTTGATTATTACCTGTTTTGTTTTTGGGTGTTTCCTTAAAGTAAGTTCTGATTACATTTCCGGAAGCATCCAAGATTTCGAGTGTAACTTTTTTTACAGAATCTTTTTGCTGGATATGATAAAAAATATGCGCACCCGTTACCGGATTAGCGAGGGTTGTATTGATAGTAATGGGGTCTTTATCATCGGGAAATACCTGATTCAGTGGACTTCCTGCTGAAATACGATAAACGTCTTTTATAGGCAACAATGCAGCGGCTTCTTTACTATTGGCTGCATTTTTTCTAAAGGGGGTTAAATCATCCAACACCCAAAAAGCTCTTCCCTGTGTACTGGCTAGTAAATGATTTTGGTGCAACTTCAAATCAGTAATCGGGGTTACCGGTAAATTGAGTTGAAGGGCTTGCCAGTTTTTTCCACCGGTATAAGAGATGTAAAAACCTGTTTCTGTACCAGCATACAACAAATCTTTTACTTCATTATCTTCCCTAACTACTCGAATAAATGCTCCATAGGGAATACCGGTGTTGATGCGCGTCCAGGTTTTTCCGTAGTCAGTGGTTTTGTATATAAAAGGTGTAAAATCATTCAGCTTGTACTTGTTCACTGCAATATAAGCAGTGGCCTTATCGTGCGGTGATACTTCAATGGCATTTACCTGAAATCCTTTGATACCATCCGGACTGATATTAGTCCACTCAGTTCCACCATTCCGGGTGATATAAACCATGCCATCATCACTTCCAGAATAGATAACCCCCTTTTCGTGGGGAGATTCTGCCAGGTAGGCGATAGTACAAAAATTTTCACCTCCGGCGCCTTCATTGGTATACGGAGCGCCGCCTTTGCCCATTTTGGTAGTATCGTGGGTAGTTAAATCGGGTGAAATTACTTGCCAGCTTTTTCCTAAATTATCTGTTCGAAATACCCGATTTCCAGCATGATAAAATACCCCTTTTTCATGTATGGAATGAATGATGGGCGCATTCCAGTTAAAGCGATACGTCATGTTTTTGGCTTCCAGTGCCTGAAATTGCACCGGATATTCCATTACTGCCATATCCTCCTGAATTTTGGTGTTTAGCAGACTAATGGTACCCTGATAACTGCCACCCATTACCAATTCGGGATGGTCGGGATCGAAGGCAAGAAAGGCCGATTCACCTCCTGCTGAATAACTCCAGTCCCTTTCCGTAATCCTGCCCCCCCACGAACTACCCATACTCGCAATTTTTACGGAAGTATTATCCTGTTGTCCTGCATATAAGTTATAAGGAAATAGATTGTCGGCATTTACCCGATAAAACTGAGCAGTAGGTTGATTGTCTTGCGACGACCAACTTAATCCTCCATTAAACGAAACAGAAGCACCGCCATCGTTGGCTACAATCATGTTTTTTGTATTGGTTGGATTAATCCATAATTGATGGTAATCGCCATGCGGAGCCCGGAAGGATTCCCAAGTTTTTCCACCATCTATCGACTTTATAGCAGGTGAGTTTAATACATAGAGGGTATTCGGATCCTGTGGATCTGTGGCGGCTTCGATATAGTACCAAGCCCTTTGCACCAGCCGGTGATCTTTACTAACTATTTTCCAATGGGCACCTGCATCGGTTGATACAAATAGTCCACCCTGCTCTTTTTC
>JBIINW010000160.1:0-6404 GCA_044337245.1 Sediminibacterium sp.
TTACTTGCTTTTTTTTAATGGGGTATACTAAATATTTGTAATGTTATATGAATTACTCCCTACTTTTAAATCGTTTCTGGGCTTTATTGTTAATGGTATCTGTATTTTCTGTCCCATACACACTTTCAGCAGCCAATTTTTCGCCTAATAAACTGAAAGGCAGTACCGTATTAGTTTATACAAAAAATGGAAAAGGATATGTGCACGACAATATACCTGCCGCAGTTGCCTGCCTGAAAGAAATGGCTGCTGAAGAAAAATTTACGGTGGAAGTAACCGATGATGCTTCCGTTTTTACCGAAGATAATCTGAAAAAATATCAGTTGATTGTTTTTACCAGCACCAATAACGACGTGTTTGATACGGATGCCCAACGCCTGGCATTTCGACATTATATAGAAGCTGGGGGTGGATTTGTTGGTGTACATTCTGTTACCGGAACCGAACGTAACTGGCTCTGGTTTAAAATGATGCTCGGGGAAACATTTTCCTGGCATGCCCGCTTTCAGGCATTCTCGCTGAAAAAAATTGATAAAGCGCATCCTTCTATGGCGGGTGTGCCCGACCAGTGGACGCGGGAAGATGAATGTTATTTTGGTAAAGAACTTTTTCCAGGAATGAAAGTGTTAATGGTGCATGAAGTGAATTCTCTGAATCCGGCAGATTCTGTTAACATCAAAAAAAATATGGGCACTTTCTCTCAATATTATCCCGCCGTTTGGTACCAGCAATTTGAGGGAGGAAATATCTGGGTTACTACCCTGGGGCATAGTAAAGAAAGCTATAAGGATGCGACTTACCGCAATCACCTGTTACAGGGGCTCCGATATATCGCTTCCCAATATAAAGGACTGGATTTCTCGAAAGCGACTTCCCTTACAAAAGACGACCCATTAAAATAAGTATATCCCATCTCATCCATCCAACTCACACCTATTGTATGCTTAAGTTCATTTATATTTTCTTGCTGATGATAACTCAGGTGGCAAATGCGCAGGAACCTGTAAGATTAATTACAGTTGATCCCGGCCATTTTCATGCAGCACTCGTTCAAAAATCAATGTACCCCGGGGTAGATTCCAATGTGCAGGTATATGCACCCCAAGGCCCCGATTTACAAATGCACCTGAATAAAATTACTGCCTACAATTCGGCAAAACTTGCTCCCACCCATTGGAATGAAATAGTATATGCCGGCACCGATTTTTTTAAAAAAATGATGCAGGAAAGAAAAGGAAATGTAGTAGTACTGGCTGGGAATAATCAATTAAAAACGGATTATATTCTTCAATCGGTTCAAGCGGGCTTTAACGTGTTTTCCGACAAACCCATGGCCATCAATACCGAAGGTTTTGAAAAGTTGAAAAAAGCTTTTCAAACTGCTGCCAGTAAAAAAGTATTGTTGTATGATATCATGACGGAGCGCTACGAAATAACCACTATTCTGCAAAGGGCACTGTCTATGCAACCCGCCTTATTCGGACAATTAGAAAAAGGTACGCCTGAAAATCCGGCTGTTACCAAAGAAAGCGTGCATCATTTTTTTAAGTATGTTTCCGGAGCACCCCTTACTCGCCCCGCCTGGTTTTTTGATGTAGCCCAAGAAGGAGAGGGCATTGTAGATGTTACCACTCATCTGGTAGATTTGGTTCAGTGGGAATGTTTTCCTGAGAAAATTATTGATTACCGAAAAGACATTCGGTTGCTTTCTGCCAAAAGTTGGAACACTTCCCTTTCTCCCGCACAGCTAAAAGAAGTAACGCAACTGGCTGCTGTACCTGAATATCTTACCAAGTATAAAGATGCGGAAGGTAATGTGCAGGTAAAAAGCAATGGTGAAATCAATTACCTGATAAACGGCGTACATGCGAAGGTTTCTGTTATTTGGAATTACAAAGCACCAGAAGGAACGGGAGATACCCATTATTCCATTATGCGCGGCACAAAGTGTAACCTGGTAATTCGGCAGGGGGCTGAGCAAAAGTTTCAACCTACACTTTATATAGAACCCATCAATGAATATCAGGATGCCGCAGCACAAGTAAATCTGGCGATAGCTTCTCTGCAGGCAAATTATCCAGGAATTGCCATTGCAAAAGCGAATAAAGGATGGGAAGTAGTTATTCCGGCTTCTTATAAAGAAGGACATGAATCACATTTTGCTCGCGTTACCGAAAAGTACCTGGGATACCTGAAAACTAAACAATTGCCTGTGTGGGAAGTGCCAAATATGTTAGCCAAATATTTTGTTACCACAGAAGCCCAAAAATTAGCTAATTTAAACAAATGAAAATAGCTGCTCCTGCTAAATTTGTATTGATAGTAATGCTTTTTACTTGTACCCAACTTTTTGGTCAAAGTAAACCCATTACCATCCTTCCTGGTAGTTACAATAATATTTATGATTTATTGCGTGAAATTCCTGGTTTAGAAGTAAAGCCATCAACCGATAAGTCTGGAGGAACCAAGGTGATTCGAGGAATTGGCAGTTTAACTAACCAAAGAAACCCGTCATTGTGGTGAATGTAGTAATTTATAATGGAGATTTATCTTCCAGTAATCCAACAGATGTGGCGGGTTTTTGGATTAAAAGATCAGGTATTAGTAGAGGGAGTTATCAAAGAAAAAAGAAAAAAACCAACTGGCATTTGTAAAAAAGAGAAAAGAAACCTTGATTAATTTGTCGGATATCAGTCGAATAGAGATGATTCCTGAGTAAGGATTCGTATTTGCGATGATTGATGCCTACATCGTTTTCGTAAATTATTTCCGCATCTTGGTTCATTTACTTTGCAAAAAAACTCACTTTCACTGAATTAAATAAGGGAGCTGATTATGGGTGCAAATTTTTCTTTACAGGATAAAGTTATTGTGGTTACCGGGGGTACGGGCATCTTGGGAGGCGCATTTGTTAAAGCCATCGCCGGAGCCGGAGGAATACCAGTAATACTCGGAAGAAATACTGCCGTGGCACAACAACGAGCGGATGAAGTGATACAGTCCGGCGGAACCGCATTAGCCATTACCGCCGATGTGTTGAATGAATCGCAACTGATTGCTGCCCGCGAATTAATAGTAGATAAGCTAGGAACCATTAATGGATTAGTAAATGGCGCAGGCGGAAATGTGCCCGAGGGAATTCTGCCTCCAGAAGGAAATATCTTCAATCTGAATATTGAGGGCATGAAAAAAGCCATGGATTTGAATTTATGGGGTACTTTATTACCTACTCAAATATTCGGATCAGTAATGGCCGATCATGAAGGTGGCAGTATCGTAAATATTTCTTCCGTAACTGCCCATCAGGTGGTAACTCGGGTGCTTGGGTATAGTATGGGCAAAGCAGCGGTAGATTGCTACACGCGTTGGTTTGCCGTAGAAGTGGCCAACCGGTTGGGCGATAAAATTCGGGTCAATTGCATCATGCCCGGTTTCTTTTTAACCGAACAAAATCGAGCCTTATTAACCCAACCCGATGGTTCCTATACCGATCGGGGTAATAAAGTAATCATAAATACTCCTTATAAACGATTTGGACATCCGGAAGAATTGAATGGAGCACTTATTTATCTGTTGAGTGATGCTTCATCTTTTGTAACGGGAACTGAAATTCGCGTTGATGGAGCATTTACTGCATTTAGCGGGGTTTAATTTTCTCCCATCAACTCGAAACTATTATGGCAGATTATATTTTTGATGATAATTTTTTACTGGATTCTTCCATTGCCCAAACACTTTATCAGCAGTATGTTAAAGACCTGCCCATTATTGATTATCACTGTCACCTGAACCCCCAACATATTGCCACCAACCATTCCTTTGCTAACTTAACCGATATCTGGCTGAGTGGCGATCATTATAAATGGCGGGCACTGAGAACATTGGGTGTTCCCGAATATTTTATTACCGGAAATGCTTCCGATCAAGAAAAATTTCTTGCCTGGGCCGAAAAAGTTCCGCAAACTATTCGGAACCCTTTATTTCATTGGACGCACCTGGAACTTAAAAATGTATTCGGTATTCAAGAATACCTGCATGCCGGAAATGCCCTCGATATTTATCAAAAAGCTGGGTTGCAATTGGAGCAACCTACCCACAACACCCAAGCTATTTTACAGTCATTTCGAGTAGAATATGTGGGCACTACCGATGAGCCCTGGGATACTCTGGAACACCATCGTAATATGGCTGCACAAGGCGGTTCTACTCGAATGTATCCCTCTTTTAGACCTGATAAGGCTTTATTAATTCAGTATCCTTCTGCATTCAAACAAAGTTTACTTAGGTTGGAAGTAACCTCCGGTGTAAAAATTATAAATGTTACCACTTTACTGGAAGCACTTCATAATCGGGTTCGCTTTTTTCATGAAAATGGCTGTCGGGTATCTGATCACGGCTTATCGTATCTTCCTCCCGCTGCTAATTTCACAGTAGAGTTGGAAAAAGAATTTGAACAGTTCTTACAAAATCCGGAGGCCGAATTTTCTTATCCGGATGCCTTTATTGGGTATGTATTAATGGAACTCTGCCGGCTCTATCATCAGTATGGATGGGTGCAACAATTTCATCTGGGCCCTATCCGAAACAATAATACCCGCTTAAATAAACTGCTGGGTGCCGATTCAGGATTTGATTCAATTGGAGATTTTTCACAAGCCTTACCCACCTCGCAATTTCTCGATCACTTGGATATAACCAATCAATTGGCTAAAACCATTTTGTATAATATCAATCCCGCCGATAACGAAATTTTTGCAAGCATGCTGGGGAATTTCAATGATGGCTCAGCAAGAGGAAAAATTCAATTTGGTTCGGGCTGGTGGTTTCTCGACCAAAAAGATGGAATGGAAAAACAATTGAATGCACTCTCTAACATGGGCCTCATCAGTACTTTTGTAGGGATGATAACTGATAGCAGAAGTTTTCTTTCGTTCCCCCGGCACGAATATTTTAGACGTATCATTTGTAATTTATTTGCAGATGAAATGAAGCAGGGACTTTTACCTAATGATGAAAAATGGATAGGTGGTGTATTGAAAGATATTGCCTATTATAATGCCAAGGCATATTTTAATTGCTAAATAGTCAACCATAAACTGATAGCTATGTCTAATTCCAGAAGAAAATTTATCCGTCAATCTGCTCAGGCTGTTGCCGGAACGTATATGGGATCTTTGGCTTTTAGTGCCAGTAGTTATGCACGTATTATGGGTGCAAACGACAGGGTTAGGGTAGGGGTGGTTGGCTTTTCCGATCGCCACAAATCTTCTCATATCCCTCCCTTTATGCAGTTTTATAAGGATATGAATTTTGATATCGTTGCGGTATCTGACATCTGGAAAAAGCGTCGCGAAGAAGGGGCTGCCTTTTTAAAAGATAAAATGGGGCATGATATTACTGCTTTCCGAAATAATGATGAACTCTACGCCTCCCGTTCTGTAGATGCGGTTTTTATTAGCACGGCCGACTTTCAACATGCATTACATACCATTGAAGCAGTAAAAGCAGGCGTGGATGTTTATTGTGAAAAGCCCTTTGCCGAAACCATGGAAGATAACCGCGCAGCACTGAAGGCGGTAAAAGCTTCTAAAAGTATTGTTAGTATTGGTTCTCAGCGTAGAAGCGGACCTAACTATATGGCAGCTGCTGATTTTATCCAGTCGGGCAAATTTGGTCCTATCACCATGGTTGAATTAACCTGGAATGTAAATCAGCCCGGCAGATGGAGAAGGCCTGCCCTGGTTGCTCAATGCCGCGAAGAAGACCTGGATTGGAAGCGCTATTTGATGAATCGTCAGTACGAAAAATTTGATCCACGTAAATATTTAGAATATCGTTTGTTCTGGCCTTATTCATCCGGTTTACCGGGTCAATGGATGAGTCATCAGATTGATACGGTGCATTGGTTCAGCGGCTACAATCATCCGCGCAGCGTAACAGCTAATGGAGGAATTTATATGTGGAAAGATGGCCGTAGAAACTGGGATACCATTACAGCGGTATTCGATTATGGTCCTACCAACGATTCAACTTCAGGTTTCCAAGTAGTATTTGGCTCCCGCATGCATAATGGAGAAGATAAGCCCGGGGAGATTTATTATTCTAACGGCGGGGAACTCAATTTAATCACCAATAAGGTTTCACCAAAGGGCGGATTAAAAGCGAATTACGCAGAAGCGATGAATATGAAACCCAACCTCTTACCCGAACTGAATTTAACCGAGCGCATAGTAAAAGTAGAATCAGGTGCCAATACCGGTGGGGATGAGCTTACCACTGCCCACGTTAAAAACTGGATGGAATGTATTCGCAGCCGAAAGCAAACCAATGCTCCTGTTGAAGCGGGGTATTATCATTCTATTGCCAACATCATGACGAATGCCGCTGCCAGAACGGGAGAGAAA
>JBIINW010000161.1:0-6326 GCA_044337245.1 Sediminibacterium sp.
ATTGGCATAATTATTGCAAAATGTTAGTAGGTATATGGAAATGCCTTTAGCGGTAAATCCATTATGCAATATTTTATTATAATTAACTTATATTTGATTGCACCGAAATTCTGCTAGTCATATTCACTGGAATTTGGATGTTTATGCGACAAACAGTAGAAAATAAAAACAAGGAAATTTACATTAAAAAACCCATACCATCCTATGAAACAATTGACATTATTACTAGCCCTTTCAGGAATAATAGTTTGTTCTTATGCACAGCAAAATTTTAAAAGAAACGACATTTATTTGGAAGCCGGTGGTAATGGCCTTTTTGCATCTGTGAATTACGAAAGGCAATTGACAAAACAACCTGGAATTGGCTTTAGAGTTGGTATTGGTTTTTACACTGAGGATGCTTTTTACTTGACAATACCAGTTGGGATCAACTATCTTTTCAAACTAAAAAACAACCAATCCTTTATTGACGCAGGTCTTGGAGCAACTTTTACCCGTATTGATGGGAAATTATTAGGTGACGCAAAAAATTCAAATGGTGAACATTTCGTGAATTTTATTCCCAGTATTGGTTACAGAAAACATACAACTAAAGATGTAATGTGGCGAATTAGTATTACCCCAGTTGCCAACAAATATACCTTGTTTCCCTGGCTGGGATTATCGATTGGAAAAAGATTTTAAAAAATAAAGTCAACCACAAACAATCTGAAAAAGAAAATTGTATTCTGTTTTATATTACGAATTTTAGGGTAGCCGACACAAGTTATTTATAATTCAATATTACTGACATGACAAAAAAAGCTAAAATATTAATTCTATTGGGATTTCTCAGTCTTCTTAATAATAAGGGATTTTCTCAAATGAGTATTTCATATTATTCATCCTCTCTTTCAAAAATTGGATTGGGATATAACTTTACAGAAAGATTTTGGAGTGAATTAAGGTTGTATAGTAATACAACACTAGATAACATAACCCCTGAATTGGTGTTATGTTATAATATTGTAAAAAAGGATAAACATAATATTTATGTAGGCCTTGGTGGTAATGTAAATTATTTTAATGGAATAGTTGTACCAATTGGTGTTCAATTTTCTCCATTTGAGAAACTCGATAAGTTCTCATTCCACATTGAGTTTCAGCCAACAATAGATTTTGAAAGTGCTACACTGTTGCAAAGTTCATGGGGATTAAGATATCGATTTGGAAAAGACAAATGAGAAAAAAATACCTGCACAACCACTCAATAAATTCAATAAGGGTTTCCCCTAGTTGTAGAGATTTGCAGTCCACTTCAAGTTTTCGTGGTACCCGATGGATAATCGCGCTTATTACATAAATGGCCACATTACCAACTATAAACAAAAATTCATAACCCCATTTGAAAAAAGCGAATTTCTACCTGTATTAATTGCGCTGCGAAAAAATTAGACAGGTAAAATAATTACCAAAAAAGCATATTTCAATGGTAAATAATTGAAAAAGAAGTTAACAAAAAACTAACTAAATGAACTGGATTTATTTGATTTTGGCAGGCCTTTTTGAAATTGGTTGGCCGTTGGGACTTAAATTATCCCAGACCATGCCTTCAAAGGGATTAGGATTAGTAATCGCAATAACTTCCATGAGTTTGAGTGGGGCACTCTTATGGCTTGCTCAAAAAACCATTCCTATTGGAACTGCGTATGCTGTGTGGACGGGAATAGGTGCCGTAGGTACTTTAGTGATTGGAATAATTTTTTTTGGCGATTCTGCAAGTATCTGGAGAATGTTATCTGCACTTTTGATTGTAATGGGTATTGTCGGACTTAAATTAGCACACTAAAATAAAATTTCTAAGACTAATTTAATAAGCGATAACAGCCTAAAATCGTAACATTGCTGCACTATTTGCATCATAAAAATTTTATCAACTGTATGCAAAACAATGGAAAGATTATTGAAAAGTGATACGTAACTTTACCGCCTAGGCAGAATGAATACTACTAAATATATATTGACATCATTACTGTTTGGATTGCTGATTATAGCACTAACCAATTGTGGCGAGAAACCAAAATCAACAACAAAGCAATCTGTGAATTCCACTTTTGGTAAAAAATCAAACCCGGTTGTTTATTTTGAAATACCCGTTAACAACATCGACAGAGCTATAAAGTTTTATACGGCTGTATTTCATTTTTCTTTTGAGAAAGAATTTATAGACAACAATGAAATGGCATTATTCCCCTTTGCTGATGAAAAATCAGGAATTTCCGGAGCTTTAGCAAAAGGTGAAATCTACAAACCAACTAAAGACGGAGTTCTAATTTACTTTACAACAGAAAGTATTAATGAGACCTTACAACTAGCAATTTCAAATGGCGGAAAAATGCTCTATCCTATAACAGATAACGGAACTGGACTTGTTGCTGAATTTGAAGACACTGAAGGAAATAGAATTGCTCTCTTTCAAGCCAACTAACCCCGCACTTGAGTGGGGTGGCAGAACTTCTCACAGGCTTTCTTCTACACTTCTCTCTTACATGCAGTAATTCGCGTTCCTATACTGTAAAAAAGGATTGCCGGCGGCGAATCTTTGGTTGGGGAACTGACACAAACGCCCTGGCTTTCTTGTTTCATCGGGATTTCTGCCATGGGTTCTACTTTTGGGTTGAAAGGAAAGGGGTGAAAAGATATTAAATGGGACTACTAATGTTTAGGAGGAAAAAACTAGTGACAGGAAATGATTTCATTGCTGAAATCCCAAAACAAAACAACGTATTACTCCACTACTACCCTATCCTCATAAACAACAAATCTTGATTGCCTTGTTGATTTGGATTTATTATACTTTTAATTGCTTTCAAGGCTTAATTCCACCGCCTTTGTTTTAGTCGATTTGTAACTACTGGATTCACACGCTATTACTGAAAAGGAGATCAGTATAGTAAATATTCTTAACTTACAATTACCAACCCCCAAAAAAAATGTAAGTTCCAGGCAACCCGAAATAGTTTTCTTGCATTATATTGGTATACATGGAATTAAGACAGCTCATATTTGAATGTGCAAAAGGCAGCATCACGGCTCAGCGGTATTTGTTTGACGGCTATGCCCATCGCTACCTGTTGTTGTGCCAGCGTTACCTTAAGCACCGGGAAGAAGCAGAGGAAGCCATGATGAATGGATTTTTACAGATTTATCAGGCGCTGCCACAGTTTAATTTCATAAATGACCCCTCCACCATCGCCTGGATGAAGAAAATCATGGTAAACAAATGCCTGGAAAACATTCGGGCCCGTCACAGGTTGCTGGTTGTTTTGGCGGAAGATCAGGCAGAAGAAGAATCAGTGGATGAATCAATCTACTCCTCCATGGAAGTAAAGACCATTTTGGCTTGCTTGTCAAAGTTGCCCGTTGGTTACAGAACGGTCTTCAATTTATTTGTTATTGAAGCATATAGCCATGAAGAAATTGCAGAACTACTGCGGATAAGTATAGGGACCAGTAAAAGTCAGCTGAATAAAGCGAAGCGGCATATGCAGCGTCTTATTATAGAACAAAATAATTATGGAAATCATGCAGCACAACAATCATAAACTAGGTACCAGGATTGATGAATGGGAATCATTTCAACCCGGTCTTCCAGAGGGAAGTGAAACAATCTGGGCTGAGCTTGAACAAGTGCTGGAGTCAAAAACAAGCACAAAAAGGGGGCGTCCCTTGGTAAATTGGATGGCGGCTGCCTCATTGCTCTTACTTTTGGGAACCGGTGTTTATTGGTACCGGTTCAATTATCCAGTTCAAAAGTCCGTCACAATCCAAATACCTGCAGAAAGTCAACCCTCGATTTCCACAGTACAGGTAAAGGAAGGGAAACAATCATCAACTATTTTCCAACAAAAAAATAGGAAAAAACAGTTAATCCAAACGGTTAACAATAAGTCAGCGCTTGACATTCTTCAGCCTTCTAAATCCCATGAGCCTTCTGTTACAATACCAGACGTTGCCGTAGTTGCTGAATTGCCAAAACCTGATGAAAAAATTGAGAGCAGGCAAATCAACATGCCCTTACCTCAGGTGATCAGGACGTCTGATCAGCACTTGAATCAAAACGCAGCAGTGAATTACTGGAGAAAAAATCCGGTAATCAGGAAGTCTACTAACGGCATGCCGGTATTACATGCCAATGATGAGAAGCGTTCATCTACGATGGCAGTTGAATTAATGCAAGAAGAAAAACCCCTTCCGAATTTTGAGGCACCGCTTCCAAATGATCATAAATCTAAGTGGAGAATTTCATTACAGCCCACCCATTATCCAAATACAACTGGAATAAAAGAATAAAACCATGAAAAAGACTCTTTTCTTGATCCTGCTACTTACAGGAATTGGCAGTACTATGTTTGCGCAAGTTTTAGTACAGACTTATGATTACCCCTCAGCTACAGAGATGCGGTTTAACACGATACCACCTGGTTATGCGCGAGCAATTTTCGTTTTTCGAATGCCGAAATCCAAGGCCAGGATACAGTTAGGATTGACCAATTTGCAGCACCTCAATAGTTTGCCTAATCTTGACTCACTGCTAGGAGAATGTTTACAGGCAATTAGAGGTATTGTAGATTCTACACCCGTTGACAATATTGCGAGGAGGATAGATGCTATACCCATTGATCAAAAAGTAGAGATAAGAACTATTTCCCACGAATCGAATCAAAATACAATGGTTTATCAGCAGGGAATTTTACAAAATTTTAAGATAGATCAGGATACATTGCGCATCAGTTTTTATTCCAATAATGAGAAGAGCTTCAGGAGGTTTGCGGCCGGATTTATTTCAGTGCACGTAAATTATTTAAGGGATTTATATAGTTTGCCGACACAGGTGATGGATTCTTCTGTTGGCCTGCTAAGAAAGTATTTTACTGCGGATGTTATTTCGAGAATAAATGAGCGGGAAACTGTCTCTGCACTTTTTGATCTTTCCCAGGGGGTGATAATCAATCCTGGTGTGGAGTCTTTAAAAAAGATGGGGAAGCGTGCTTATTACAGTACTACGAACAATCAGGGGAAAGTGTTACCTGCAATATATGGCAGTTTGCAATATGTGCGAGGGGCATTGGCACCTTCTTTTGCTACCGGTTTGAGTTATGTGATTTCAGACAATAAATGGAATGATCATCGTGTATATCTGATGTGGGAGCCCTACTTTTTATTTTCCCGAGAAAGCAATCAGTTGAGAACAGATAGAAATGATTTTATTACCCTTCGAAAGGTAGAGTATGACAAACCGGAGAAGGGTGGTTGGTCTTTTGTTCAGAATTTCTCTCTCGGCTATCTGGTAGGCAGGCGTGGAAACTGGTTTGAGCCTAATACTTTTAAGTTTAGTTTACCTGGTGTTCGCAATTATACCATGCAGCTTGAGCCAGAATTTTATTTCAACGGATTCTTCAAAAATTTTTCACCCTCTTTACGGTTCTGCTTATTTTTCGAATAGGGTGCAAAGGGAGAATAGCGACGTGTATATTTAATTAGTGGAAGGTTGATTACATGCAACTATCCCCATCATTAGAAAAAAGTAAATTGCTTTCATCACGTTTAATATCAAATTAATACAAAAAATAAAGGTTCTACTGGAGGCTTTACGGGGGAAAATGAGGATAAAAAACTTTTTTATTAGTTAAAATTACGGCACCACACCACTTTACACGAAAAATACCCAACTTGCAGTCAAATTTACCCAGTGCCCTCCCATTCTACCGCCTGCTGGCAAAGATTTTTTTTTCACCGGCCCTTTTTAATGGCTGCTTTGTATATCAGCTGCATTATTGCAATACCACTAACCGCAAATGCCACTATAGACACCACAGGTCCCGAGCCTAGAAAAACACTTCGCAATCTCATGAATCCCGACTCGCTGTCGGCTATCAACTTTTCCATCATACCCATACCCATCGTTACTTCCAGTCCGGAAACCGGCATTCGCGTGGGGGTCTCGCTCGATTATTTCTTTAATGCGAAAGATAAGAATGCCAGCCAAAACAAAGAAGCACGTGGCTCATTTATATATGGTCTCGTTACCTATTCTACCATGCAACAGCTGGACTTTTCCGCAGCTTGGCAAGTATTTACCAAGGGAGAAAAATGGGTGCATCGGGGCAGAACAGGCTATAGTTCTTTTGAAGAACGTGTTTGGGGCATCGGTATGGAAACAGTACCCGAAAACGAATATTGGGAGTTTCGGTATCGGCGCACCTTCTTCGAAAACCGCATCTATCGTTTATTGAAAGGAAAGTGGTATGCCGGACTATCCCTCAATTTCAACAACACCTACCGTG
>JBIINW010000162.1:0-6294 GCA_044337245.1 Sediminibacterium sp.
GATTAATAAACCCAAGTTCCACCACCAATGGCTGCCGGATGAGGTAGCAGTGGAGAAAGATTTTGATGCCAATACCAAAAAAATGTTGCAACAGATGGGTTATAAGATAACAGAAAGAGGATCGATTGGCAGAACCGAAGCAATTCTAATAAATAAAACCGGAAAACGCGAAACGGCAGCCGATAAAAGAGGCGATGATTCGGTGGCAGGATATTAAGGGCTAGAGTGAGGGAGAGTAAGGTTTCGGTCCGCTGGACCTTTAGAACCTACGGAAAGTTCCCCGTGTAGTTTCCGAACGACAGAGAGGAACTGCACGGCAGGTGTGCAAGATTTAATATAGACCCCCGTGTAGTCGACAGTTCCAAGAGACGGACTATGCGAATAAAATAACGGCTTACAAAAAAACCAAATGGCAGAAAATATAAACGAGCCAGAAGAAATGGATCCGTTAAATGCGCAATCGGAAAACCATTCTATCGCTATTAGCACTAATAATGATGCTGAAGTTAATAGTGGAAATAAAAATACAGAAAAAATGGAAGTACATCATCATGCACATCATCAACACGAAAAGAAAACTTGGAAAAGCTACTTTTGGGAATTCTTTATGTTATTCCTAGCTGTTTTCTGCGGTTTTTTAGCAGAGCTTCAATTAGAACATTATATTGAGCATCAAAGAGAGAAAAAGTACATCATCCGGATTTATAATGATTTAAAACGCGATACAGCTTTCTATAAAGCACATGAGATATATCAAAGAGGTGTTTATAATTTATTAGACTCATCCGTTCAATTTTTACATAAAGATTTATTCAAAAACAATCCTGATCTTTTTTATAAAATGCTACTGAGAGCAAGAACTACCAAGTATTTAGAATATTATAGTACAGCCTTTGATCAAATGAAAAGCTCTGGAAACTTAAGATTAATCCGAAAAGAAAATATTCTAGATAGTATATTGGGTTATTATTATTTTATAGAAAAAAAAGCTTTAATTGCAGACAATCGATATTTAGAGTCGGTTACTGAAACCCAAAAAGCACTCAACCTTTTTTGGGATGCGGGGAACTTCACAACAACGGATTCGTTAGGTAGCAATAAATCCCAAATTTATATGTTTGCCTCTTCAAATGCATCATTTCCTGAAGTACCCTTTATTTATAAATTGCAATTAAAAAATATCTTATTCCAAAGAAAGTCTAGTATAGTAAACCTTCGAATCTTTACTCTTCAATTAGACCAAAATGCAACTAGACTACTAAAACTTATAGAGAAAGAATATGAGTTAACGGGGGCAGTTAAATAAACAGTATGGGATTGTGCGCCTCTGGAGCATGAAAAAACAGCGTGAGTGTGAGAGAGAGTAAGGTTTCGGTCCGCTGGACCTACGGAAAGTTCCCCGTGTAGTTTTCGAACGTCAGATAGGAACTGCGCGGCAGGTGTGCAACATTTACTATTTGAAAGTTCCCCGTGTAGTTTCCGAACGTCAGAGAGGAACTGCGCGGCAGGTGTGCAACATTTGATATTAGAAACTATATTTCAATTATACTGCAGAGAACAAAGACTATTCGGTGAACATTTACATCCTCCAAAATGGTAATTGTAGGCCAACTTGCTACTTTCTTGCACCCAATTATTTAAGAAAAAGACTCACACATGTATGATAATCATTCAATTATCTTTCATATATAAATAAATTACATTGGATGAACAAAATAGCCAAAAAAGTCAAAAAATGGAATGTCCAAATTAATTTGTACGTATAGATTTTGTATATTTGTACGTAATTAATGCGATATGGATACTAAACTCACCTTAAAGCTGAATCAGTCGATTATAGAAAAGGCAAAGGAATATGCCAAAGAGAATAAAACCAGCATTTCGAGTTTGGTAGAAAACTATCTATCACAAATTACCCAAGAAAAAAAATCGGATAACAACATCACCCCATTGGTGAAGAGTTTGTCGGGAATAATAGATTTACCGGAAGGCTTCGACCATAAAAAAGGATATGCAGACTATCTCACTAATAAATATAAATGATGGAGCGGGTTTTTGCAGATACCGATATTATACTCGACTTACTTGCGCAACGGGAACCTTTTTATCCATTTGCTGCTGCATTATTTTCAAAAGCAGATGAAGGAAAATTAAAAATATTTGTTTCGGCTTTATCCTTTGCTAATCTGAATTATATATTATCTAAACACTATACTGCGGATCAGGCTAGAAAAAAGCTACTGCAATTTAAAACACTGGTTTCGGTACTTCCGGTAAGTGACAAAACAGTAGACCTTGCTTTATCCTCTAATTTCAAAGACTTTGAAGACGGTCTTCAATACTATACGGCGGTTGAACATTCGGTACCTATCTTATTAACCAGAAACATAAAAGATTACAAAACGGCCAACATCATCGTACTAACTGCTGAACAGTTCATTAAAAGTAAGTAAACCGTTTTCATTCCTAGTGGAGTCTTACGCCTTTAGCATAGATTCCACGCATTTACCAAGAGAATCTGACATCCAACTATACTGCTCACCTAGCCGCATAGTCCCTTCACTATCGTTACGGAGACTAATGCGGAGAAGAAAAGCTTTCTAACTATTATTCTGCAAATACAGCCGCAAATTCACTTAATTTTCGTATTATTGGTTACGGCAACGAACATTGCCTTTACCTGCATAAACAGGGGGTACTGATTGCTGAATACTGCCATGACCAATAGCCCATTAGAAAGTAGGTTGCTGAAAGATTGTATAAAACGATTTATCGCCTATAAGCAATTAGGTGATCAAACCCTGCGAATACTTCCAGAGGAATATTTTCATGTACAGCCCAATCCGGAAAGCAATTCGATAGCTATCATCATTCAACACCTGCATGGTAATATGAAAAGTAGGTGGACCAACTTTTTAACCGAAGACGGAGAAAAAAGCTGGCGGCAACGGGATGAGGAATTTGAAGAACATTCCAGTTTATCAAAAGCACAACTACTAACCCTTTGGGAAGAAGGTTGGCAATGCTTACTGGAAACATTAGAAAAGTTGGAACCGGCACAACTGCATCAAACCATTACCATCCGGGAAGAACCCTTGATTGTGTACGATGCTATTTTACGGCAATTGGCACATTATCCTTATCATGTGGGTCAGATCGTTTATTTGGGCAGGTGGTTTTTGGGTAAAGACTGGCAGAGTTTAAGCATCCCCAAATTAAAGGGAGCCAGTGAAGCGTATCGGGCTGCCATAGCAGCTGCTCAAAAAAAATAATTTGTCCTACTAAAAACGTATGAAAAAGAAAGTCCATCCCCGGAGAGATTTTATCCGCACAACAGTTGCTGCTTCCGGTTGGGCCTTATTTAATAGCCAGCATGCATCGGCATCGGAAACTATCTTAGCGCCTCCCCCACCCCCACCTACCGATCCGCGTATCCGTTTTTCGGTGATTAATATCAATCACAATCATATCTATGGAATGGTGGATGCGGTAACCCGAGGGGGCGGACAATTGGTTGCATTTTATGCAAAAGAAGCGAATTTAGTAGCAGAGTTTAGCAAGCGATATCCTCAGGCGAAGCTAGCCGGATCGCAACAAGAAATTCTGGAAGATAATAGCATTCGATTGATCATGAGTTCGGGCATACCGGTAGAAAGAGCTCCGCTGGGAATAGAAGTGATGAAACATGGCAAAGATTATTTGGTAGACAAGCCCGGCATCACCCAGCTTAAGCAATTGGCTGCCGTAAAAAAAGTACAACAAGCTACGGGACGGATCTACTCCATCATGTACAGCGAGCGATTCGAAAATAAAGCAACCGTAAAGGCAGGAGAACTCATCCAACAGGGTGCCATTGGAAAAATTATTCAAACCATTGGTTTAGGTCCACACCGCATGAATATTCCTTACCGCCCGGAATGGTTTTTTGATAAACAATATTATGGTGGCATTATCACCGATATTGGCTCCCATCAGTTTGATCAGTTTCTATTTTTCACGGGCTCAACCGAAGCCAGCATTGTTGCTGCTCAAATTGGGAATGTAAATCACCCCCAATATCCCCAATTCGAAGATTTTGGCGATGTGATGATCAAAGGGAATAAGGGTACCGGATATATTCGTGTGGATTGGTTTACACCGGATGGACTGAAATCATGGGGAGATGGAAGACTGACCATCTTGGGAACAGACGGATTTATTGAAATCAGAAAGAATGTGGATATTGCTGGTCCGGATGGCGGCAATCACTTATACCTGGTAAATCAAAAAGAAACCCGTTTTATCGATTGCAATAAAGAGCCCCTACCCTTCGGGAAGCAATTGGTAGATGATATCCTCAATCGCACAGAAACCGCAATGCCACAGGCGCACTGCTTTTTAGCTACTGAATTAGCCTTAATAGCACAAAAGAATGCGCAGGTAATCCGCAGCAGTGAATAACTCACCAATAATAATAAAACTATGGGCAAGTTGATACGTAATAAAAGAATAGGTCAACTTTTTTGCCTGTTTTTCTTTTTTCCAGTTAGTATTTTAATGGGACAAACCCAACCCGGTAAGCCAGAGCCGTATCGGCCAGCTATACATTTTACTCCCAAGGAGCATTGGATGAATGATCCGAATGGATTGGTGTATTATGGGGGCAATTACCATCTTTTTTATCAGTATTATCCCGGCGGTACCGTTTGGGGGCCTATGCACTGGGGGCATGCAATAAGCAAAGATTTACTGCATTGGGAACATTTACCCATTGCCCTCTATCCCGATTCGCTGGGCTATATTTTTTCGGGAAGTGTGGTAGTAGATCACCTGAATACTGCGGGATTGCAAGAAGGGAAAGAAAAAACCCTGATTGCAATATTTACGTATCACGATCCCAAAGGAGAAAAAGCGGGTACTTCTACTTTTCAAACGCAGGGCATGGCGTATAGCAATGATGGAGGTTTTACCTGGAAAAAATATGCCAATAATCCAGTGCTCAACAATCCTGGAAAAAAAGATTTCAGAGATCCGAAAGTGAGTTGGTATGCAAAGGAAAAGAAATGGATAATGACGCTAGCAGTGGGCGATCATGTTGAATTTTATAGTTCATCCAATTTGAAAGCATGGACATACCTCAGCAGTTTTGGAGAAAAAGAAGGGGCTCATGGGGGTGTATGGGAATGTCCAGACTTAATCAAAATACAGGAAGCAAATACTGGAAAGGAGAAATGGGTTTTGCTGGTTAGTATTGGTAATGGCGGGCCCAATGGCGGCAGTGCCACCCAATATTTTACCGGAACATTTAACGGGAAAACTTTTCTAAATGAGGAAAAACCTGAAATGATTAAATGGGTAGATCAGGGAACAGACAATTATGCCGGAGTAACCTATTTTGATGCGCCAGGTAAAAACCCGATTTTTATGGGATGGATGAGCAATTGGCAGTATGCCCAGCAGGTACCCTCTGATCCTTGGAGGAGTGCGATGACGATACCACGTGAACTCACATTAATAAAGAACAGTAAAGGTTCTCACTTACTCTCCCAACCAATTAAACAATTTGATGGCCTTTTAGAAATGGATAGCAATCAGCAGGTGAAAGATACAATCAGCTTGCCGGATGCTGCATATACTATGCAACTAGATGCGGATTTAGTTTCCACTGATGTAAATGAAAATATTCAACTTTTACAGTGGAATAATCAATGGGGAGATACCCTTTCTCTTCAATATAATCCTGCTACAGCAGAAATCATACTCAATCGTTTGCAAAGTGGCCCTTCAGCATTTAATCCTTCCTTTAACCGGATTATACGAGGCAAAAGAATACAAGCAAACGGTCGTTTATCTTTACAGTTGATAGTTGATAGAAGTTCCATAGAAATTTTTGCTGATAATGGCAGTTTAGTTTTAACAGCGCTTTTCTTTCCATCAAAACCATATCAACGGGTAAGGGTTACAAGTACTTCTTCGAAAATCAAAGCTATTTCAGCAAAGTATACAGCAATAAAACCCATATTGCAATCAGCAAACTAGATGTATGAGCCTTGGTGGAATGATTCGAAATACAGTAGATACTTTTTCACTTTCGTATTTTATGCGAATGTGTTTGTTTCGCTGGAATGTATTACGCTATCAGCTATCCAATAACAGATTCAAAAAAAATAATCCATGGTTCCCCATGCCACCGGATTCATTATTATTTGAAACAGGCTCTCTTCATTACCATAGCTACCAAAACAGTGGACAAGAAGCGGCAGCTGAAATTGTATCGCTGTGCAAAGTATTTAGTAATTCCCCCATTCAATCCAT
>JBIINW010000028.1:0-20901 GCA_044337245.1 Sediminibacterium sp.
AACCTACTTTTTCTCTTCGAGTAATTTTAAAACGATAGGCTGGTAAACGATAAATAATTCTCACTTATTTCAGATGAGGTAAAATCCAGCGCTAGGTAATTTTCTTTACCAATTATGACTTATTTTTTAGTTTTTCATATTCCTTTTCGGTGGAAAAAAGGGAGGTAGACTTATAAGTTTGCAGGTAGTGAGAAAGCAAGCCTATACCCCATCCCAAAATCGCCCATTTTGGCCAAAAGGGTTGGTTAGTAGAATTTCCGGAAAAGAACCAAATCCCTACTAATAGTAAGTTTACTAAAATATAAGTGAGCAAATGTTTTTTAAATGAAACCCTGGCTTGTGCCTGCCGCTATAATTGATTGTCTCTTTCATTTTCCATACAGTTAATTTTTATTTTTTAACAATGCGATAGGCTGTTGACATTTGTATAAAAGTTCGGAATAATTATCGATATAGGCTAAACATAAATAACTCAACTTTACATTAAATGATTCTGTAAGATGAAAAAAAAGCCGTTGATTTTCAAGGGCTTTTCAATTAGGATCAAAAATTACCTTGAGTCGTCTCGCATGAAGAAGTAGTCATTGTAAAATAGGTAATAATTAAATCCACTTTTCTATTGCTTGTGCTGATTTCTGATAATCATCATCTAGCATCAGGTCATGCGACCCGCCGTCTATTATTGTAAGTTTGGCATTGTAGTGATTTGCGGTGCTTTCAAGTTCACGAACAGTGATGAGTGCATCTTTTGAACCTCCTAATACTAATATGGGTATAGGCGAGGTGTGTGATATAGGGATTAACAAACCTAAATACGCTCTAAATGATTCAGCACACATTCGATGTGCATATCGTGCAGAAAGTAGAGCCTTATTAAACATCAAATGAGGATATTTTGTAAAGGCACCTAACAGATTTCTAAGAAGTAAATGAGGAATCACACCCGGATAACTAAATATCACGCGAAGGCTAGCTAATAAGACCCCAGAGGGTGGTACCGATGCCATTAAAACAGCCTTTTTACAGGATCCTGTCTTTAGAAAATGTTGTAGAATCATTCCACCCATGGAATGCCCAATAATGATGGGAGGTTCGTTTAAGTTTTCTACTTCGTTACGAAGTGCTTGAACATAATCGCTAAGCGAGTATGAAATGCGCCTTGTACTTCCTTCGATTTCGTGCCCTGGAAGGTTCAATGTAATACAATTATATCCCAGCTTCTCAAAATAAGGAACAAATTGCTCCTCCCAGCACCAAGAGCCGTGACACATGCCATGAACAAAAACAATCGTTTCTTTCATTGCATGGGGAATTTACTTAGGTAGTTAGATGGAAGGTGTTTCTTCAATTGCTTTACAAACAAATGGAAGTCTACCGTAATCGTATGCCGAGGTGTTTTTATTTGTTGCAAATGAGGATGGGATACTTCTCTCTGGCATAATGCTGCAATGTTTTTGGGTCTTTGCCAAAGCCCCTTAATCGCCCTCGCCGCTATCTTACTTTGCAATTCAGCACCTGGCCAAATACAACCGAGCGGCTGAAACATCCCCACGAAAAACAGATTTTCGTATTTTTCATGCAGCATTTTTAAATAAAGCGGCACATCCCCTTCGCTATAATTCAAGAAGTCTTTACGAAAAAAGGGATGTTCTAAAATATAGCCAGTGCAAGCTATGATCGTATCAAATTCCTCCACAGTACCATCTTTGAAATGTACATGTTGCCCTTCGAAGTGATCAATATCTACTTTTGGGAATACTTTGCCGTGCCTTACTTTGTATAAAAGTTCCTCGTTAATGGTGGGGTGCGTTCCCGTGATTGCATGTTGTGGTTCTTGAAGTCCGTAAATTTTATTTGATCCAGAGAAAATTTTGACTGATAATTCTGATAAGAAAAATTTCAACTTTGTTGGCAGAAACGCTAATTTGGATGCCACTACATCACTCGGTTTTCCAAATAAAAATTTTGGTACAATTCGGTAACCTCTTCTCCAGCTAATACTCGTTCTTTTGCTCACACGACTTGTTTCCACCGCCACATCACAAGCAGAATTTCCACCACCAATTACAAGTATACGTTGATCTCTGAACGGTTCTGCCTTTTTGAATTCATGTGAATGCACCAATTTACCTGTGAACTCACCCGGATATTGAGGCATTCTTGGCAGCCAGTGGTGGCCATTGCAAACAACTAAATGTGTAAAGTATTCCGTTTTTTCAATACCGTTCTTCTCAGTTTTTACCACCCATTTTTTAGCTTCGTCTAATTCGCAAGATTTCACCAAAGTTTGGAATTGAATGTGTGGATATAGTTTGAAGTGATTGGCATACCCCTGAAAATAGCGTCTTAATTGATCATGCGAAGGGTAATCAGGCATCCCTTTTTCGAAATCATCAAAGGTAAAATCTTCATATTGCGAAAGGGTTTTGGAACTAATAATGTGAGTGGTCTCGAACACACTCGAGTGCCCGATATGCTCATTATAGATCCAGTTTCCTCCTACTTGCGTGTTTAATTCATAACAAACTGTATCTAAACCTTGATCTATCAAGTTTTTCAGAGCAGTTATTCCAGAGGGACCTGCACCAATTACACAAACTTTCGCCATAAAATTCTTTTTATCAAATATAAAATATCTAAGGTAAAGGCTATAATTCGAAAAATATTCGATTCGGGTAGCTCACCTCTTTGCTTGAGCGGGGATTTTATGTCGCGCTCAAGCAAGCGAAGGGTGCCATAAAAAAGCCCTTGATTTACAAGGGCTTTTTAAAATGTGGAGTCGAGGGGAGTCGAACCCCTGTCCAAACATCGCTACCATTAGCTTTCTACATGCTTATTTCATTATTGCTTTTCGGAACCTCACCGGAAATGAACCAACCTATGAAGAACTTAGCTGGATGGTCTTAAGGGGTAGTCACAGCCTTCTGCCCCAGCATTCGCTTTTGTTTTGAGTCGGCGGCGGCACCTGGTAAGCGAACAACCTGTGCGGCGGCCCAAATGGTTACTTAATCACTGATTAAGCAGCCATGGCATACTGAGTATTGCCATTTGAGGTTCGGGTATTCAGATTTAAGTGCTAATTATCCAACGCACTGCATGCTTACACCAACCGTAACCTATGCTGTCGAAGCCAATACGACCCCATAGTAGGCTGAAGCCAACTGCAAATATACGAAAACTGCAGGATTTCACGATAAAAAACGAATAACAGCTTGTATTACAATGTATTACAAGTGCTACTTCCCTATACTCCGATCCTCAAGTGTTGCTTAACAAAGCTGGGTAATTAGTTGCGCTGATTAATGTGGCAACTTATCCCGCAAAAAACCGTAGGTCCAGGTACCAGCAATTGCGCTTGCTATTACAATTAGAATGGAGAAAAATCCTGCACCTATATGTGCAAATAGTGGACCCGGACAAGCACCGGTGATTGCCCAGCCAAACCCGAAAAGTAAGCCGCCGTAAATTTGTCCTTTATTAAATTCTTTATCAGCGATGGTAATTTTTTCGCCATGGATGGTTTTGATATTTCGTTTTTTGATGATGAAAACAGAAATTATTCCCACAACAACTGCAGTTCCAATTACACCATACATATGAAAACTCTGCAGGTGGAACATTTCTTGTATCCGGAACCAGGAAATGATTTCAGCCTTATAAAAAACGATTCCAAAAATGATGCCTACTGCTGAATATTTCAAATTGTACCACCAAGGATGGCTTTGTTGCGATGCATTCACACAGGCAGTATTATCATCTAAATTTTGTACGATAGGTTGATTCATATGATTAATTTTTAAAGGGATAAAATCCAGGGTAAAATATAATTCGACATTACAAAACCGCCTACCATAAAACAAATGGTGGCAACCAATGATGGCCATTGCAAGTTGCTGAGTCCCATTATCGAATGACCGGAAGTGCAGCCACCTGCATATCGTGTTCCAAAGCCAACTAAAAATCCACCAACTACTAATACAATAAAGCCTCTTATTGTAAAAAGGGAAGAAAAGCTGAAAAGTTCGGGGGGCAATAGTGAATTCAGATTGGTTATTCCATAGCCAGCTAACTCTTTTTGTAAGTCTGGATGAATGTTCATGGGAGTTTCGGATGAAAGGAATTGAGTAGCAATGAATGCTCCGGCAATGATGCCTCCAATAAAATAAAAGTTCCATATTTCCTTTTTCCAATCATACTTGAAAAATGGCAAATCTGCAGGAAAGCAGGCCGCACAGATATGTCGCAGGTTGGAGGAAATTCCAAAGGTTTTGTTCCCTAAAATCAGTAGAGCCGGAACTATGAGACCGATAACGAAACCTGCAATATACCAGGGCCAGGGTTGTTGTGTTAATGCAAACATAGAAGGATGATTTATTGTTTATAAAATTGTTGTATAGGCAGGTAAGGCCCATATTTGTGTTGTTTTTCGGAAAAGCTATCCTGATAGGGTGCAAATGCAAAATCAATAGGTTTTCTGGCAATATTGGGCCAATCTTTTGATTGGTCTTTATGTGGTCTGCTTTGGCTATTCACAAAGGCAGCCACGTCCCAACATTGTTCATCAGTTAGCGTTGGATTGTTATGGGATGTAATCAGGTATGGCATATTATTTTTTACATAGCCAGCAAAATTGCTCAAGCGAAAAAGACCGGCTCCATCGTTATAGCTATTTTCTCCCCAGAGAGGGGGATAGGCATATTCTTTTTCATCTAATGCCAGCAGCCCTTCTCCGCGAGATCCATGGCAACTTTGGCAATGTTGTACATAAATAACATTTCCTTTTTTTGGATCAGCCGCACGTTCTAGGAAACTTAGTTTTTGAATACCTGATCCTTTTGGTTTTTCCCCTTTTGGTACAGCACGCCCCAACCATTTCAGGTAGGCGTAAATAGCCGTAAATTCTCGGCTATTACTATCAACGGGAGAACCATTTAAACTTCTTTCCATACAATCAGCTACTCTTTTGTAGATACTTTCTTTCATGCCGCTTCTTTCGCGGAATTTTGGATAAGTTGAATAAACTGCTCCATAATTATTTCCCCAAGCCTTTCCGCCTCCCTGTAAATGACAATTTTGGCAATTCATCCCATTGGTAATTTGGGCAACACTCCCTTTAGGTCCGAGATACTTTGCAGTGTGCGCAATCAAATCTTGTCCATAAATAATCAGTTCTCTTTCCTCTCCTTTTGTGGAATGGTCTAGATATATACTTGGACCTATCCAAGTACTATCGTTTGTTTCGGGCATAACAGCCTGACTATCTTGTGTACGGATAAGATTGTATGTTATTAACCATACTATTATTATAGCCAATCCAGCGATTCCTACGAAATGAATTTTCTTCATGGTTTTGCTTTCGAAGGGTTATCTGAATTCGTAACTCGTTCCTTGAAGTTGTGTTAATAAGGTAGCTGGCTGATCAGTGGCGGTAGTTCTGCCTTCCAATCGGGGAGACACTGGCGAATGTTGTTGCAGGTACGATTGGATGATTTCGTGTAAACTAATGCCAGTACTATGGGGCGATGCAACTTGTTCGATGCGGCAAAGTGTATCATCTGGATCCCCTTCCCTTTCACAAGCTACAATTTGGTACCGCTTATTTTTATCCAATGGCTGTCCCTTTACTTTTACTGAGTTCACTCTTTTTCCTTTGGGTTGCCCGATGGTACAGTTTACTTCCATACCTGCAAATCGAACAAACCAGCCCCCGAATCTTTTAGAAGGGTCGGTAGCAAAGGCATTTTCTAGTTCCTTTTCTAGCCACTCTAAAAGTTGTGCTCCAGTAACTGTACCTGTTTTGGCAACAGAATCTACTGGCAACATATTCCATAAAAATTCTTTTGTGATAGGCACTGGTTTTTGGGAATCGGCTACTGCCAGTGGCTGACAAAATCTAAATCCATTACTTAGGGCAATGTCGGGAGCAAACTTCCACATAACCGCATCCGTAATAAGGTTATCCATTGGCGTTTCTAAAACAAAATAGCGAACAAGGGGAGTTGCTGTATAACCTATTACCTGATTTAACTCTTTTTGATAAGGTTGGGTAGCCGTATCTATCAACTTCAGCATGTGCGGATTTGCAGGATATAATTTCGGATCAACATCCATTAACTCGTATTGCATGGATGCCATTTTACCATCTTTAACCTGTATATCCAGTTTACCTAAGAAAGAGCCAAAAGCCCCGCATTCTACCACTTTTGTATATTTTCCCGCGATTGGCTCTCGAACCCGTTCGTGCGTATCGGCACCAATAATACAATCAGCACCAGCCACAGAGGGGTGATTGGCGAGCCCTACCTGTTGGGCCAAACCCATGTGGGTTACAATAAAGATAATGCCACAACCTTCTATTTCTCTCAGAAAACTTATGTATTTGGCAACATTATCCGTGGCATGGGTAAACCGGATACCTTCACTATAGGCCGGCGATTGTCGCTTAGGAACCAGGTGATCGGTATATCCAATAAAACCCACTTTAGCTCCGGCAATATACTTAATCCAATAGGGTGGATAAATGAGTGTGCCATTATCGGCATCCTTTGTTTGATGCCACATATTAGCACAAATTTTTGCAGCATTGGCATGCCCCATATCAAAGAGCATTTGTTTCTTTTTATACACAACTTCCCAATTACCCGGAAGAATTAAATCGTACTGAAAAGCATTCAAGAGTGGAATCAAAGCTTCCCCTTCAGAAAGGGATGCAACCCCATGACCGTGAAAAAAATCACCTCCATCATACAATATAACCCGCGGATTATTTTTCCGTAATTGGTCTATCATAGTTTTTAAAACTGCTAATCCGCCCCTCTTTTTATACACCGCCTTTTCGTGCTGCCAAAAAAATTCGTCGTGGGTATGTAATTGTGCATGTATATCAGAAGTAATCAGCAGTGTAAATGAATCAGCGGTATCCTTCTCAGGCGCCTGACCAGTTTTATTGAATTCATTATTTAATGGCTGTATATCGTTACCAACTATGGAGGCCGGAACAGACCAACTCAGCAGAGCAGCATTTTTTAAAAAATTTCTTCTGTTTGGCTTAATACTTTTCATGTAGTTGGCAATTCTATGTAAAATGCTTCAATTTAATAAGAACATGTGTGACTTTCATCACAAAAACGACAAAACTCGATTAAAAATGAAAATTCATGATAAAATTAAAATGGCCCATATTCACCTTATTAATATAGATCTTGGGGTCTTCGTAAGTATTTTCAATCGCTTTCTTATAAAAATAAATTAATTGTACTTGCCAGCCTTTCAAAAATCCAGAAAAATTATACCTTATATCTGCATTAAATTGTAAATAACTGGGAAATGCATATTTATTCAGGGCATAATTGTTAACATCGGGCAGTTTATAATAACCAATGCCAGTATGGGCATTCAATTTATTGTTGACTGAGTTGTATTTACTTTTTATCACAAGTGCATGCACATCTCCCAAACCCTCATTTCGCTCACCCATCAAAAAAGTATAAAAAGGATCTCGGCCCCATTCTCGGGGCATCAGGTATCTGCCGTGCTTGGTAATTCGGGTAAAGTTGATGGAGTGGTCCCATTGCCCCACCCAGGTTCCGAGGCGAGCTCCCCATACCAACGAAGATTGATCTGGCTGAAAATACCGCTTAGCTGGATCGATATGTCCCCCATGCTTCACCGATTGTTGCGTAATTAGTTGTAGTCCAAAATAAATAGATGAAACGCTGTCTGGGATTTTCTCCAGTTGCAGAAGATTACTATTAAATATATTGTCAGTCAGTTGATTCCAAAATTGAAGTTGGTATTTTTTTCCAATCCTAATTTCAGAACCGAGCAGGGCAACCCCTTTAGAATTTAATTGATTTTTATACCCTGATGGGGTACCGTCGGAATTTACACCTACCGAATATAAGCCAATTGAGCTACCCGTATTATACCACCGAAATGTTGATCTGGGAGAAAATTGGTTGAGCCATCCAATATAGAGCTTCCAGGTTTTGCTTTTATATTGCGACCAAATACCCTGCACTTCTGTGGGGCGCATTCTTCCGTCTTGAAGATTTATAAATGGGGTATTTAAAGGCTGTCTTCCAAGGGTTACAGTGATTTTTTTGTTTTTGTATTCTACAAATAAATCTTCTACTCTATCGAGGTCATTTTTATTCGATGGATCAGTTACATCAAATAGTCCAATTTCATATCGGTTAAATGTTTTTGAGAGCGGGTGGGGTTGCGTTAGGTTGGTGGAAAAAGCATTGAAAACAAAAAAACCACTAATGCCTGCACTCAGATGGTATACGGGGCGGGTTCGAAATTGGAGACCTCCGCCCATTGCCAGTGCATATTCTACTGTGCTATTTTGATTAAATTGACTGCTGAAAAAAGAACGCAAATGACCATGCATTGTTCCCGCCAAAAAACTATTATGAAATTGGCTACTGTCTGTCGCTTTTTTGTTTTTTCCCCAAAGTAGTGGATCTTCATTTAACTCCTGGTGTTGCGAATACAATACCGAAAAAAATAGCAGCATCCCGAAAGTCAGCGCAACCCTTTTTTTTTCTGAATTGAGCATCATGTAATTAATGCTGATTATTGAGGGGAAAAAATAGTTGCTGTAGTATGATAAAGACACCCATAAAAAGTATAAACCAGCCAAATGATTTTTTCAAAAGCGTACCATCGATATTTTTACTAAGCCGGTCGCCTATAAAAATTCCAGCAATTGCTAAAAATGACACAGTAAGTAATAAATTCCAATCTATAATCTGTGTTTGTAAGTCGCCAGTAAATCCTATCAACGACTTTGCAGAAATGATTACAAGTGAAGTACCAACTGCTTGTTTCATGGGAAGTTTACTTAGCATAACTAATGCAGGAATTATTAAAAAACCACCACCTGCACCCACCAACCCGGTTAATATACCTACCAGCATTCCTTCTAGAAAAATCATTGGATAATTAAATACCTGCGGTTCAACTAATTCTTCTTTTTGCTGGTTTCTTGATCTAATCATGGAGAAGGAAGCAACCACCATTAGAATGGCAAACAGCAACATTAATAAAAGTGACTTAGTAAAAACCCAATTACCCCATTCCAATACAATGGTAGGAATAGATGGAACAATCCATTTTCGAGTTGCAAATACAGCAATAATGGAAGGGATACCAAAAATGATAGCAGTTTTTACATTCACATTGCCCTGCTTGTATTTTGGCACGGCACCAACCAAACTACTGCTACCCACAATAAACAAGGAATAGGCGGTAGCGGTAATAGGCTCGATGTGGAAAAGATACACTAATACTGGCACCGTTAAAATACTGCCCCCTCCGCCAATCAGTCCCAAGGATACTCCAATAATAACAGACGCTAGGTAACCGAACATTTCCATTGGTAGTATTTTACTGCAAATTTTTACTATTCGCACTTTATATTCGGTGATATTTGTCACGTTATTGGTTAAAACGCTTTTCACATTCATTCAATGGCAATTGAACGGAGAATTAGGAGGGAGAATTTCACTATACAGGAATTCGCCATTTTATGCATAGCTGCTTGCCAAAAAGACTGATTGAAATGGGAATCCGACAGCAGGAAAGCGGAAAAAAATCAAAATGTGATATTTGTCACTATTTGCTTATTGATAATAACTGAATTTTACATTATCATTTTCATTTTTAACTAAATTCAATTGATATGTTTTTTCAACACGTTTACGACAAGTCTTTAGCGCAAGCCAGTTACTTTATTGGTTGTCAAAAAGCAGGGGTTGCTGCTGTTATAGATCCCAAACGGGATATTGACACATATTTAGAGATAGCCGAACAAAACAAAATGAAGATTACGCATATTTTTGAGACGCATATTCATGCGGACTTCCTCACGGGGTCGCGCGAACTCGCGGCGGTTACCAATGCAGCAATGTATCTTTCCGATGAGGGGGGCAAGGGTTGGGAATATGATTTCCCGCACGTGGCTTTGAAACACGGATCGGTAGTTATGGTGGGAAATCTAAAGATAGAGGTTTTACATACACCCGGACATACCCCTGAGAGCATTAGTTTTCTACTTACAGACCTGCCTGCCAGCAAAGAGCCAGTAATGTTATTCACAGGTGATTTTGTTTTTGTTGGTGACATTGGCCGTCCGGATTTGTTGGAGAAAGCTGCCGGTTTAGTGGGAACACAGGAAGTAGGTGCCAATCAAATGTTCCAGTCCATCAACCTTTTTGCTGATTTGCCTGATTACGTGCAGGTATGGCCGGGGCATGGTGCAGGTTCGGCTTGTGGAAAGGCATTGGGTGCGGTGCCCAGCACAACTGTGGGATACGAAAAAAAGAGAAATTGGGCTTTTCAATATGGTACAGACAAGGAGGGTTTTGTTAAATTTCTTTTAGCCGATCAACCAGAACCACCAAAGTATTTCGCTAAAATGAAGGAACTGAATAAAGTAAACAGGCCTTTGTTAAAAGAGGTTCCCGAATTAAAACAACTATCACCTGATGAGTTGAGAACTGCAATGGAAAAAGAAATAAAAATAATTGACACACGCAATAAAACCGAGTTCCAGCAGGGTTTTTTGCCGGGTACCCTTAATATTCAGGGTAACAATTCATTTTCTACGTGGATGGGTTGGTTCGTAAGCTATGATGAGCCCTTTATATTGATTGCAGCCGCGGCACAATTGAATGACCTAACAAGAAAGTTGATGCGCATTGGCATGGATAATATTTATGGCTACGTAGATCCCTCTATGTTAACTACTTCTTTTAAACAGCAACTCATTCAATCGGAAATGGCTACCATACAGGATGTGAAAAACAACCGGGATGCTGAGATTATCGATTTGAGGGGTAATACTGAATTCAACAGTGGCCATATTGCAGGTGCAAAGCATGTATTTGTTGGAACTCTTTTGCAAAACTTAGATCAAGTTCCTACAGATAAGCCTGTTATCATTCATTGTCAAGGAGGGGATCGCTCAGCAATTGCCTATTCATTATTGGTAAAAAATGGATATAAGCAGATTAAAAACTATAGTGGTGGTATCAATGAATGGGTTAAAGAGCAACAACCGATTGTTAGCTAATGTGACAAAGCAGAATGGTTATGCGGTGACATAAATATACGAAAAATGCAGGACTTTAAAGCAGCAATCGGATAACTACTTGTTATACAATCTTTTACAAGTGCTACTTGAATATCCTCCAAACGTCTAGACCCAACGCATATGCCATTAACGACATCAGCAATACAAAACCGCCAATCTGTGCATACTCCATAAATTTATCACTGGGTTTCTTTCCCGTAATCATTTCATAGAGGGTAAACAAAGCGTGGCCACCATCTAATGCAGGAATGGGTAGTACATTCATAAATGCGAGCACTATGGAGAATATCCCAGTGAGCGTCCAAAAGCGCTCCCAATCCCAAATACCGGGAAAAGTATTTCCAATACTAATCACACTACCCAACGAATCTTTCACGGCAGCCTCACCAGTAAACAATTGCTTGATACCGGTTACATATCTTCCGAGAGTTTCCCAGGTATGCGTGAAACCAATAGGAATAGATTGTAACAGCGTATACCTCGTAGTAATGGTTTTCATATAAGTGAAAAGCTGTTTGGGAAAAAATCCTATCGAACCCTTACTGCTTACTAATGCCCGAACCGGCAAAGTATCGGTGCCCCGTAAAACAGTTAATTGCACAATTGAATCTTTATACTTTTCTTTCAAAGGGTTGAGGTCTTGAAAATACGGAGTAGGTATCCCGTTTAAAGCAATAATCGCATCCCCTTTTTGCAGTTGGTTTACCGTAAAAATTGCATCTTTTGAAACGGAGTCGATCACTATCGGAAAACGAGGAGAAACCATCGAACCTGCTCGGCGGTTTGCCATCAGTTTTTTGGTAAATCCTTCGGGAATGGCTAGGGTAACCAATGAATCGCCTCTTTGTACTTGTAAGTTCTTTGCTTGTTTAAAAATAATATCCGACTCAAGCGTACCAAAGTATTCAATGGGCTGTCCATCGATAGCAATTACATTATCCCCATCCTGCATACCTATACTTTTTGCTGTGGCATCGGTTTGTAATCCATAGGGAATATTCTTTACCGGTAACTGCTCTTCGCCATAATACCAGGTAATACCAATGAATATAACAATTGCCAATATCACATTTACTACCACCCCACCCAACATAATAATTAACCGCTGCCAGGCCGGTTTAGAACGAAACTCCCAGGGCTGTGGGGGTTGCTTCAGTTGTTCGGTGTCCATGCTCTCATCAATCATGCCCGAGATTTTCACATACCCGCCAAAAGGTATCCATCCCAAACCATATTCAGTTTCTCCTTTTTTCTTTTTCCATAAACTAAACCAAGGATCAAAAAACAGGTAAAATTTTTCTACGCGACAGCCAAACCATTTGGCAGGCAAAAAATGCCCCAGTTCGTGTAGAACTACGAGTATTGAAAAAGATAAAATAAATTGAGCAGCTTTCACTCCTACACTGGCCCAGTCAATTGCTAATAAAGTCATGTTTGAAATTTACTTTCAGAAAAAATTAAAATCGATTAATACATTTGAATCAAAGAAGCCGCAAAGGTACGCGCCTCGCCGTCAGTTTCAAAATAGTCCTCCAGGGTTGGTTCTGCAATATGGGCTACATTTTGCATAGTTTTTTCAACTACATCGGTCATATCCAAAAATCCAATCCGGTTTTTTAAAAAAGCATACACGGCAATTTCATTGGCGGCATTCAGGATACAGGGCATATTGCCGCCCTGCTTCATGGATTCTAAAGCGAGTGCCAGGTTGCGGAATGTTTTCAAGTCCGGCTCATCAAATTGCAGCGTATTGGGCTGTTTAAAATTATACCTGGGAAAAGAGTTTGGTATGCGCTGAGGAAAAGCCATGGCATATTGAATGGGCAGCTTCATATCCGGTAATCCCATTTGCGCTTTGATGCTGCCATCTTCAAATTGCACCATACTATGAATAATGCTTTGAGGATGAATCACCACTTGTATCTGTTCTGGTTTCAGGTTAAATAGCCAGCGGGCTTCAATCACTTCCAATCCCTTGTTCATTAGAGTGGCCGAGTCGATGGTAATTTTAGCGCCCATGCTCCAGTTCGGATGTTGCAAAGCATGTTCCCGCTTTACATTCATCAAATAGTTGGGTTTGCGTCCGAGAAATGGACCGCCACTGGCAGTTAATATAATCTTCTCGATTTTGTTTCTTCCCTCGCCTACCAGGCATTGAAAGATGGCAGAGTGTTCACTATCTACCGGTATAATCGGAACCCGAAATTCTATGGCTTTGCGAATAATTATATCACCCGCAACTACCAGGGTTTCTTTATTGGCCAGTCCAATTGCTTTTCCCGCTTCAATGGCCATCAAGGTGGGCTTTAACCCCGCATAACCAACAATGGCTGCTAACATCATATCATATACATCCATGGAAGCAACTTCCTGCAATGCTTTTTCTCCACAATAAACTTGAGTATCTGTTCCGGAGAGGGCTTCCTTAACTATAGGATATTTTTTCTCATCGCCAATTACTACAATCGCGGGGTGAAAAGCCAATGCCTGTTTAATTAACAGGGCATCATTCGTCATGGCAGTAAGCACTTCCGCCGAAAAAAGTTCGGGATTGGCGGCAATTACATCCAGCGCCTGGGTACCGATTGAACCGGTAGAACCAAATATGGCAATTCGTTTTTTAGTTTTGTTCGTCATTTCTACCTTTCAAAGGTGACAATTTACAGCAATATCGCCGAAAATTTTGAGCGGTTGAGAATATTATGAATAAATATAGGATTGCAGGGCATCTGCCAGTTGACGGTCGTTGCTTAATCGGGGAACTTTGTTTTGTCCCCCCAGTTTTCCGGCAGCCTTCATATATTGAATAAAACCATCCTTTTGAATACGGGTAACATGTAAACGATCGAGAATATTTCCTCGTATCAGATCATCATAATACACATTTTGTTCGCGCATAGCCTGATCGAGTATTTCTATAAAAGCTGCATAATCGGCAGGCTCCTGTTCAAACTCAATCAGCCATTCGTGGTAGCTTTTGCCTTCAGAGGTATTTATTAGAGGGGCTACCGTGAATTCGGTGATACGTGCACCTGTAGCTTTTACAGCAGTATCCATGGCTTTCTCCACTTCTTCGCCAATCACGTGTTCACCAAAGGCAGAAATAAAATGCTTGATTCGTCCGGTAACCACTAAGCGGTAGGGTTGGGTACTTACAAACTTTACCGTATCTCCCACCAAATAACCCCATAAACCTGCATTGCTGCTGATTACGAGCGCATATTGCACGCCAATGGATATCTGATCGAGGGTTAGTCGGGTAGGTTGCGGATTGAATACTTCGTTTACCGGTATGAACTCGTAAAAAATACCGCTGTTGGTGTTGAGTAGGAGTCCTGGTTCGGTTTGACTATCCTGAAAGGCAAAGAATCCCTCACTGGCGGGGTATAGTTCGATGGTATCAACGGTTCGTCCAATGCTGTTGAACAATTTTTGTTTATAGGGTGCGAAATTCACGCCGCCTTGTACCATTAAATTGAAATCCGGAAACAGATCGCCTATTTTCTTACCCGATTTGGCTTCCAGGCGGTCGAAATACATCTGCATCCATGGAGGTATTCCGCTGATGAGGGACATAGGTTGGTGGATGGTTTCGGCAACTATTTGATCTAGCTTGGTTTCCCAATCTTCTATACAATTGGTATCGTAAGCAGGCAGTTGGTTCGAGCGCAGGTAGGCTGGAACGTGGTGATTCACAATGCCACTAAGGCGACCGGTGGGGATGCCGCCCACCCTTTCGAGTTCGGGGGAGCCACTTAAAAAGATCATTTTACCGGAAGTAAAAGCAGATTTACCCGTTTCAGCTATATAACATAGTATGGCATTTCGGGCACCATGGATATGGTTGGAGATGGAATCTTTAGAAATGGGGATGTATTTAACTCCACTGGTGGTACCACTAGTTTTAGCAAAATACAGGGGTTTGCCTTTCCAGAGCACATTCACTTTGCCTTCTTTGATTAATTCGATATAGGATTTCAGTTGTTCGTAATCGCGGATGGGTACTGCCTGGGCAAATTCGGCATGGGTATGGATATCTTTAAAAGCATGGTCGGTACCAAAAACGGTTTTTTGGGCAGATTGTAACAGACTGGCCAATAACCGGTGTTGGTCTTCGGCGGCGGTATGCATCCCCTTTTTAATGGACTTATAAATAAACCCGGCGAATGGTCGCGCCAGGGCGGAAGTAAGGTTCAGATGCATGGAAAAAATATGAGTGAACAAAAATAGACAGAATGATTGGTATGTTTTTATCCCGTTTTAACCCCTTCAAAACGAAATGTGCATAAATAATTTATTCTCAGCACTTTATTCAGATTTTATGCATTTTGGGGGATAATTTAAAAAAGGGGCCGGGAAATTGGAAAAAATATTGACAATTTCCCGAAAATCGTTACCTTTGCCGTCCTAATTTTGGATAGTTATGCTAGCAATCGTTAAAATCTCAGGTCAGCAATTTAAAGTACAGGAAGGTCAAAGTTTGTATGTTCCCCACCTGCCGGGCAAAACGGGCGACAAAGTGTCGTTCAGTGATGTATTAATGGTAGACAAAGATGGTGTGTTCAGTTTTGGCGCAGCGGTAAAAGCAACCGTTCAGGCTGAAATTATCAGCGACCTAGTACAAGGTGACAAAGTGATCGCCTTTAAAATGAAAAGAAGAAAGGGTTTCCGTAAAAAACACGGACACAGAACGCATTACACGCGCATTAAGATTGAAAGCATTGCTTAATCCGATGTAATCATTCACAACCATTATTTACAATAAGATACTCGTAAAAACAGTTCATCATGGCACATAAAAAAGGGGAAGGCAGCGTTAAAAACGGCCGGGACTCACAAAGCAAACGTTTAGGTGTAAAGATATATGGCGGCCAGCCCGCATTATCCGGTAATATCATCGTGCGTCAGCGCGGTACGGTTTATCATCCTGGAAAAAATGTTGGAGTTGGTACCGACTTCACTTTATTTGCACTCACCGACGGATTGGTTGAGTTTAAAAAAGGAAGAAATAACAAGACTACTATATCGGTAATTCACTCAGAAGCAACCGCTTAAAAAAAATTTTTTTTGTTAGTTGAAAATATGTTTATACTTTTAATGTATTAACTAACCATTAAATTTCAAAAAACATGGCAACTGCAAAAAAAGCTGCAAAGAAAGCTGCTCCTAAAAAAGCTGCTGCAAAAAAAGCTGCTCCTAAAAAAGCTGCTGCAAAGAAAGCCGCTCCTAAGAAAGCCGCTAAGAAAGCTGCTCCTAAAAAAGCTGCTAAGAAAGCTGCTCCTAAGAAAGCCGCTAAGAAGAAGTAATTCTTCGTTCGCAAGCAAAATAGTCGAAAAGTCTCGGGCATTCCCCGGGACTTTTTTTTATCTTCAAGCTTCATATGAACAACGATACCATAGCGGATAACTTCTCCCTACTCGCCAAGTTGATGGATATCCACGGGGAAAATCCCTTTAAGTCTAAATCCTACGCCAACGCTGCTTTCCAGCTAGATAAGCTTACCGTTCCCCTTGCAACATTATCTCCCCCTCAAATCAACGGACTCAAAGGAATCGGGGAAACCATCGGAACAAAAATTGTAGAACAAATTGAAACGGGAGAACTGAAACTCCTGAATGAATACCTTTCCAAAACACCCCCAGGCATTTTAGATATGCTTAGGATAAAAGGGATTGGTCCTAAAAAAATTGCAACCATCTGGAAAGAACTGGAAATAGAATCGCTGGGAGAACTTTTATACGCATGCAATGAAAACCGACTTACCCTCTATAAAGGATTTGGAGAAAAAACCCAGCAGAATATTAAGGAAGCCATTGAATTCTTTTTGCAACACCAAGGACTATTCCTCTATGCCCAACTAGAACCTTGGGTAACCCTTTTTGAACAACTATGGAAAAAAGAATTTGCACAACAGTCCACACAAATCGTAGGCGAATTTCGCAGGCAACAGGAAATCATTCATCAACTAGAATGGGTAACTACTGCTCATCCTGATCAGATCACTACTTGGTTAACCGCAATCAATTTTACTTTACATAACCACGATAACACAAATCATATTCAAGCAGTTAGCGCGGATGGCATTACGGTTCATTTTCATTGTAGCCCAGCCGAACAATTTTATCAAAGGATATTTCTACTCAGTGGCAGTGAAATCTTTTTACAATATTGGCAGGAAAATTTTGGGAATGTAATGGATATTTCCTGCAAAGATGAGAACAGTATTTTCTCAACTGCCGGAATACATCCGATTCCTGCTGCACAAAGAGAAACAGTTGCCATTATTGAACAGGCTAGGGGAAAAAACCTTCCACCAGTTATCCAACCCAACCAAATTAAAGGAATCATACATAGCCATAGTAATTGGAGTGATGGGAGTAATCCCCTGGAAGAAATGGCTACCGCCGCCCAGGAAAAAGGCTATGAATATTTGGTAATCAGTGATCACTCAAGGGCTGCTTTTTATGCGAATGGACTGCACCCTGACCGCATACTGGCACAACACCGAGAAATTGAGCGCTTGAATAAGCAACTTGCGCCCTTTGTTATTTTCAAAAGCATCGAAAGCGATATCCTCAACGATGGCTCGCTCGACTACCCGAAAGATGTGCTGGCTAGTTTCGATCTGGTGATTGCTTCCGTGCATAGTAACCTGAAAATGCCACAGGAAAAAGCCATGAACCGCCTGATAACCGCTATCGAAAATCCCTATACCAGTATATTGGGTCACCCCACGGGCAGACTATTACTTAGCAGATCGGGGTATCCGGTAGACCACGAGAAAATAATAGATGCCTGTGTAGCCAACCAAGTGGTAATTGAACTAAATGCTCATCCGAGGCGATTAGATATTGACTGGCGATGGATTGAAAAAGCAATAGATAAAGGGGCACTCATTTCCATTAACCCAGATGCACACTCCATTGAAGGTTTTGCAGATACCCGCTATGGGGTGTTGGTTGCCCAAAAAGCGGGATTACCTGCCGAAAAAAACCTGAGTAGTTTTAGCCTTGCAGATATGAATAACTTTTTGGCGGTTCAGCAGCAAAAACGATGATAGGATAACTACCCAACTAATCGGGGCCACTCCATAAAAAAGGTGGTTCCCCTACCCCATTCCGTTTCAAATCGGATAGAACCACCTGCTTGTTCCATAATTCTTTTACAAATAGCTAATCCCAATCCGGTTCCGGCTGTTTTGGTAGTAAAATTGGGCGTAAACAAAAGATGGGTAAACTCAGTAGCAATGCCGCCCGAATCATCCGACACCGAAACCACCACCCGATCATCCTGCAGGGAACAGACAATCCGTATCTGTGTTTTTTTAGAAGTATCGGTATTCGCTTGCAACGCATTTAGCACCAAATTGGTGAACAGTCGATTAATATGGCCCTCATCCCCCAATATCATAAACGAATCTCCAGCATACTGCAGATCGATTTCACAGGTTGGAGATGAAGTATATAAGCGTATCCATTTTCCAAGTACCTCCTTCAGGTTTACTGGCTGAAGTTTGGCCTGACTGATTTGTGCAAACTGAGCAAAGTCACCAGCAATACGCGACAATTGATCAATTTGGGTAATCATGGTTTCGTTGGTTTTTTGATACAATTCCGGCAAGTTAGGATCGCCCCGGCCGATAGCAGACTGCAAATACTGAATACTCAGCTTCATGGGCGTGAGCGGATTTTTTATTTCATGAGCCACTTGTCGAGCCATTTCTCTCCAAGCTAGTTCCCGTTCGTTTTCTGCAAGTGCCCCAGCACTTTCTTCCAGTTTTTTCACCATCTTATTGTATTCCAGAATCAGTAATCCCAACTCGTCGCTTCGGTTCCACTGAATGGTTTCATTGATTTTACCCAAACTTATTTGCTGCATCTTGCGACCAATCAATTCGAAAGAAGCGGTAATCCGATTGGTAATATAAAAGGCAATTGCTCCTGCAATTAAAAATATAAAGGCATTTAGGTTGAGAAGGGTAGCCAAAAATCCAGAAATCTCCTGATTCAATTCGGTTTGGGTGTTTAAATAGGGTATGTTCAGATAGGCATAGGTAATTCCGGCAGGATCTGTTAAAGGCTTATACACGCTTAAAAAACGAAAGGAGCCGATTTCTTCTGACTGCAAAAAGCGTATACTTTTGTTCTTCGATAACTGCTGATAGGCAATAGCATCCATCTTATCGCTCAGCAGCTTTTTGTTATAAATATAGGGTTGGGTAGAAATCAATAGGTTACCACCGGTACTATAATAATTGATATCGGCATTATGTTGTTCGGAAATATCAGAAATCACCTGTTGCAGTTCATTCCCGAATCCGCCGGGATTACTTTGCATTTCAATGCTTTCGCGGCTGGTGGTTCTAGAGTTGATTTCATTGGCCATTACCTGAATGGCACGGGTGAGTCGCTCTTCATTATTTAAATTAAACCGACTGATAAAAAAAGTGATGGTGGTAACACCAATAACCAAAAATGATACAACGCTAATGAAAATGATGGTTGACTGAATCTGCGATTTAATTTTTAACTGAAACAAATGGGCAAGTTGTTTTCGCTTAAACCGGGTTTGCAGAATTTTACCGGCTGCAGAAAACACAACCGAAATAAAGATAAAAGAACAAAACAGGTAAGCGAACAAAGTGAGTAGTTCTGTAAGGGTATTATTCTTTCTAACAATGATTACCTGTTTGTTATTGTCTTGCTGATACCACATTTCGGAGAAACCGGGTTTACTTTTTTGTATAAACATTCCGGGTTCCCAATCTTTAGTATCTATTTCAGATGAGAAATCATACTTACTGAAATCATACATCAGTTTACCCTTCTGATAAACCGCATAAGCATATCCGGAGGAGGGATCTGTAAGCGGGTCGGCTACCTGATTAAATAGTTCGGGATAGAGGGCTTCGCTTTTATATCGGTTGGCATTGATGATCACATAGAAATACCCCAAAACCGTATTGCCAGATTGAATGGATTTTTTAAATAAATACCGGAAAGTTTTATTTCCCGGCTGGGCGGCAAAAAGGTCGTTGATTTCGGTAGGCTGCGATTGAAATTGCAAAATGGAATCGAGGAATTCCATTCGGGTTGTATCTTCATTAAACAGGGATACCCCTTTTGATTCAAAAGTTAAAATTCTGGTATTGTATTTATTTAGATAGCCCGAGAAATTTTGCCGGATTAGGCTATCCTTGATCATTTTATTGGTAGTTTCACTCTGGGCAAAACGGTAAAAATCCGTTTGTAGAAACTTATCTTCAAAATTGGTAGCTGCAATATTCAATAGATTTTCGCCAAATGGATCTGACTGTAAAACCAGTTTTTCAGCCATCTTTTCCCGTTGTTTCCATTCTACCTGCCTGAAGCGGGCCACTACCAATGTTGAGATGGATAATGAAAAAAACATCACCCAAAAAATGAAAAATCCCGAGGAAGCCAATCCCTTTTCAAAATCTTTTTTCCGAAACTGCACCATCAACACATAGCCAATCATCCATGCGGTAATCATTGCATACAGGGTATAAAGTGGAGGATCAATTCGCCAAAAGATAAATGCAAAAGCAACCAATAGTATAATCAGCGCCTGCTGATAAAATGGCACAGATAAGCGAATCAGGGGAATCAACCAGATTTCAGATAAATAAAAGAAAATCAATACCAACAGGCAAAGGATGATAAAACTGATGAGGCTAAAAACGGAAAGACTAAAGAAATTAGAAACATCGAAAGAAATTTTAGCATCTTCCATCAAACTACCTACAATACCAGCGAGCAATAACCCAGACAGGGTAAGTA
>JBIINW010000163.1:0-6203 GCA_044337245.1 Sediminibacterium sp.
AAATTTAACTGAACTATCCAGGGCAGTTAAATCCAAGGGGGCTAATCTGGGTATTGCAGTTGATCCGGATGTGGACCGGCTTTGCTTTGTATGCGAAGATGGTAGCTTTTTTGGGGAAGAATATACCTTGGTAGCAGTAGCCGATTATATATTAAGCCGGAAAAAAGGCAATACAGTAAGCAATTTATCCAGTACTCGTGCTTTAATAGACGTAACCCTCCGCCATGGCGGCAACTATTTTGCCAGTGCGGTAGGAGAAGTGAATGTAGTTGAAACCATGAAGGCCAATGAAGCAGTTATCGGAGGGGAAGGAAATGGCGGTATCATAGTTCCCGACTTCCATTACGGACGTGATGCGTTGATAGGCATTGCACTTTTTTTAAGTCACCTCGCACGCGAGAAAAAAACAATCCAACAACTCAGAAATACCTACCCGAATTATTTCATGAGCAAAAATAAAATTGAGTTGAAAGAAGGGTTAGACTTACAAGAAATTTTTAAAGATTTACAAGAAAAATATAAAAATTATCCAGTTAATACGGTGGATGGACTGAAAATTGATTTTGAAACAGACTGGGTACATTTGCGCAGTAGCAATACGGAACCGATTATCCGAATTTATTCTGAAAGTAATCTGGAGTCATCCGCATCGAATATTGCGCTGAAAATAATGCACGACATAAATGAATCTTCTAAAAAGCTGGGATAAGCCTTTCAGAAGGTTTTGTAACTTTACATAGATGGATAGAATATACCTCGATAATGCTGCTACTACCCCGCTGGATCCGCAGGTGCTGGAAACCATGATGCCTTATTTTACTTCGCATTTTGGTAATCCATCCTCCATTTATAGCTACGGCAGGGAAAGCCGCATGGCCATTGAAAAAGCCCGGAAATCGGTTGCCAGTTTACTCGGAGCCCGCAATTCCGAAATATTTTTTACGAGTGGCGGTACCGAAAGCAGCAACACAGCCATTCTTGCTGCCATTAGAGATTTGGGTTGTACCCGAATAATCAGTTCCCGCATCGAACACCATGCCACCCTACATACCATTGATTTTTTACATCATACCGGGCAGGTAGATTTAGATTATGTAGAATTGCTGCCAGATGGTCACATCAATCTATCACATCTAGAACAGTTGCTAAAAGGAAAAACAGGTAAATGTTTGGTAACCCTGATGCATGCCAATAACGAAATAGGCAATCTGCTGAACATGCAAACAGTAGGTGCACTATGTGAGCAATATGGAGCGATTTTTCACAGCGACACTGTTCAAACGGTTGGGCATTATCCCTTCAATTTGCAGGAAACGCCGGTACATTTTATTACCGGAGCCGGCCATAAATTTCACGGCCCAAAAGGTGTGGGTTTGTTATACATCAGCGATCGAGTAAAAATCCATCCCTTTATTCATGGGGGTAGTCAGGAAAGAAATATGCGTGCCGGAACGGAAAATGTATATGGCATTGTAGGCTTTGCCCGGGCATTAGAACTGGCACATGAAAATTATAGTGATCACACCGCCTATATTACCGGCTTGAAGCAATATATGATGGACAAACTATTACAAGAAATACCCGAAACCGGATTTAATGGAGATCCTTCGGGAAATAGTTTGTATGCAGTACTAAGTGCATCCTTCCCAAAAACGGATAAATCAGAAATGTTGTTGTTTAATATGGACATCCACCAGGTTTGTGCCAGTGGGGGCAGTGCCTGCAGCAGTGGTGCCAGCAAAGGATCGCATGTGATTGAGGCACTTCGTCAATTCAACGATGATAGAGTAACGGTTCGATTCTCTTTCTCTAAACACAACCAAAAAGAAGAAATCGATTATACCATTGATTTGTTGAAAAAGATCCTCTAATCAATTATCAACGATCATCCTCCGGAAAAAAGTCTTCTTCATCCCCCAGATTCAGGTTTCCCAGGTTCATCATACTACCCATCAGATCATTAAAAATAATACGGCCGTCATTCATTTTTTTGCTGATTACAGAATAAACGGACAGTCCATATAAAATAAATTCCATCAACAGAGCCGACTCACGTTCATTCATGGTAGGAAACTGTTTTTTCACCATTCCATATAAGCCTTCTACCTGATACAATTGCTGAATTTTTTTCTCGTCGGAAATATCCACGGGTATATCCAGTTGATTGCCGGCATCAAACCAACGAATGATGGTTTGGTAAGGATTTTCTGGTTGCTTTTCGTCTGCCGATTTTTTTCCGGTACTTCTTTTCTTCTTGGATACTTCTGGATTCGGGAAATACTGAAGAAAAATGGTTCGGATGGCTTTATCCAACAAATGAAGGGCTACCTGATAGGGGCCTTCCTGTTCTCCCTCATATAACAATTCGATTTTACCGGTTATGGCAGGAATAATGCCCGCCAAATCACTGATCCATACCTGGGTATTTTCTTGCTGGTGTATAATGGCTCTTCGTTCGGCAGCACTTACCATATTCTCGAAAGCTGCTATCGTAAGTCTGGCACTTACCCCACTCTTCTTATCAACATATTCATGTGATCTTGCTTCAAAAGCAACCTGCTCTACCAATCGCTTTACCAAATCACTGATGGTAACCCTACCGATTTGCTCGGGTAATAAATGCGCTTCCTGTTCGGTTATGGCTAAAGAGGTTTCAATATCTTTTGGATAGTGGGTTAAAATTTGACTCTCGATTCTGTCTTTTAAAGGGGTAACGATACTACCTCGGTTGGTATAATCTTCCGGGTTAGCGGTAAACACAAACAATATATCGAGTGGCATTCTAATTTTAAAACCTCTAATTTGAATATCTCCTTCCTGCAAAATATTAAATAGTGCCACCTGTATTCGCGCTTGTAAATCAGGAAGTTCGTTGATCACAAAAATGCCTCGGTTACTACGAGGTATGATACCGTAGTGAATTACTTTTTCATCCGCAAAGCTGAGCTTCATATTGGCAGCTTTAATGGGATCAATATCACCAATCAAATCGGCTACACTCACATCTGGGGTGGCTAATTTTTCGCCATATCTTTCTTCCCGATGAATCCACTGTATGGGGGTTTCATCACCATGCTCGGCAATCTGATCTTTGGCAAAACGGCTAAGTGGATGAAGGGGATCATCATTTATTTCACTGCCGGCTACTATGGGCACATATTCATCTAACAATTCCACCATTTGGCGAGCCATACGGGTTTTTGCCTGACCGCGCAGCCCTAGAAATAATATATTATGACGGCTCAGCAGGGCCCGCTCCGTATCCGGTATCACGGTATCTTCATACCCCAAAATGCCGGAAAAGGGATTTTCTTTGCGCTGAATAAAGCCAATTAAATTATCGCGTAATTCTTGTTTAACCGATTTATGCTGGTATCCGGATGCTTTTAATTGACCGAGGGTTTTTATCTTTGAGTGATTCATATAACTTACTTACATTTCAATACCGGACTAACCGGTAAAAGTTTAATAGACTGTTTTACGTTTACCGCTTTCAAAATCTTTAAAAATGAAAGCACCTAATTTATCGAGGGAGGCGAAAAATGCTTTCCCCTGGTTGGTTTCGGTAAACTCCTGCACAAAGGATTGCAAATAGGGGTCGGAGGCAATCATAAAAGTAGTAATGGGTATTTTCAGTTTCTTGCACTGAGCTGCCAGGTTAATGCAACGATTCACCACTTTACGATCTAAACCAAAACTGTTTTTATAATATTTGCCGCCGATTTTTAAGCAGGTGGGCTTGCCATCGGTAATCATAAAAATCTGCTTATTGGTATTTTTTCTCCTACGCAGGATATCCATAGCCAATTCTAATCCGGCAACGGTGTTGGTATGATAGGGACCTACCTGTAAATAGGGCAAATCTTTTATTTCAATGCTCCAGGCATCATTGCCAAAAACAACAATGTCTAAGGTGTCTTTCGGATAGCGGGTAGTAATCAGTTCACTCAATGCCATAGCCACTTTTTTAGCAGGAGTTATCCGATCTTCCCCATATAAAATCATCGAATGCGAAATGTCAATCATTAATACCGTAGAAGTTTGGGTAGCAAAATCTTGCTCACGAATTTGCAAATCATCTTCCTGCATAGAGAAAGCCTCTACGCCCCTATTTATTTGCGCATTTCGGATACTATCGGTAAAATCAATTTGCTCGATGGTATCGCCAAACTGATACGGTCGGTTATCGGCACTGGGCTCGTCTCCCTGCCCGGGCTTTCGCGTAGCATGATTGCCCGTTTTGCTCTTTTTTAGCTTGCCGAAAATCTCTTCCAAACTTTTCTTGCGAATGGTTTGCTCCGATTTTCCGGTAATCCGCAGGTCGCCATTTTGAGGATTTTCTTGCAGGTATCCGTTTTCTTTCAGGTCTTCAATAAAATCACCCATACCATAGTCATCGTTGGTGAGTTTATATTGCCGATCTAACTCATTTAACCAGTTTAATGCTTCCGAAGCATCTCCATTGGTATAAGTGAGCAGTTGCATAAATATATTTAACAGCTGCTCAAAGGTTGATTGAGACGCATTAGGGGGGGTATATTGAAAAAATCGTACCGACTTCATGAAAAGCAAACTAAATGGTATGTAAAGATAACACAGATAAGGGCTGAATAGTTGCAAAAAATAACAGCCTGTGATTCACAGGCTGTTATTAATTACTTAAATATAAGTTCCAACTACTTGTTTACACTATCCGCCGGCTTCATCAATCTACCTGGAATTTCAATACGGTTAGATTCGGGCTTATCCATTTGTTCTAAACGATTTGCCAATTCTTCAGCCATATAAGCCTCTTGTTGCATAAATTCCGCCTTACTTCCTTTGAGCGATTGGTAATAGGCTATTTGTTGCTTCAGATCTTTTTTTACAGCATCACCAACTTTTTTAGCTAATGCAGTATCGCCTGCCTGAACACAAGCCTGCATAAACACAAGCGAATTTCGGTTGTGCATATTGAATCGATTGGCAAGTCCATACGGGAAGTTCGATTCATTCAGCATTTTATCTGCTTTGTGAAGGGCCGCTTTCGCCTCCTCGTATCTACCTTCTGCCGATAAGCTAAGTGCCAAATCTGCATAGGTTGACCGGAGGGAACCCAGATGACGTCTGTTTTCTTCATCAAAATAAACGCCTACTTTATCTGCATTACCAAATACAAACTTATTCATCAGCTTATCCTGTGCCCAATTGGTATTGATATCGCTGTTTTTTACAGGTACCAACCGATAGGTTAGTCCATCACGGCGGATATAGGCACCCAATCCTAAATCGGAACCCGGATTGGTAAAATAAATCGGACGTTTCCATTCATTAGCTGCAATGATGTTAAGCAATGCCAGATCATTTTTAGCCAATCCATTTTTAGGGATTTCGAATCTTACTTCACTCAATACACTATCCCGATCGGTAACTGTTCCATTTTTTCGAACTGTTTCCAAGTTAACTGGAATAGCCATTTTACGAACAGGGAAAGTATTAAAATATCCTTCACCACGACCTTCTACCATTTTTTCTTTTTCATCACTTCCCACATAATTCTTCATCAAGTCTTTCAGGTCGTAATATTGATCTTCTGGTATAGAGGGAACCGGGTTATAAAACACATAATCCCGCTTGGAGCCTTCAATTTGCTCTTTGCTCCAAATCACATCAATGGGATCGCTCTGATTAACTTTATAGCGAAGCTGATTAATATACCAGTCGATACCCAATAAGCTAAAATTAATTACGCGGATATCCGGCCTTACGCCTTCTACTTCTTGGGCATACCAAAGAGGGTAGGTATCGTTATCGCCATATGTAAACAGGATGGCATTGGGGGCACAACTTTCCAGATAATCGCGGGCCAAATCGCCAGGTAATTTTTTCTGACTACGATCGTGATCATCCCATTCTTGCTGAGCCATTAGTGCGGGTACTGCCAATAAACAAATCACGGTGGCAAGAGTCGCTGCAAAACCGGAAGATAATTTGAAAGACAGCCATTCTTTCACCTGCATCACGCCCAAACCAATCCAGATGGCAAAAGCATAGAAACTACCCACATAGGCATAATCTCGCTCTCTGGGCTGATTACCGGCCTGATTGAGATAGAGTATAATGGCAAAACCGGTAAAGAAAAATAATAGGATATTAATCCATCCATCTGCTTTGTGTTTTCTATACTGATAGAATAAACCTATTAAGCCTAAAATAAAAGGCAA
>JBIINW010000164.1:0-6179 GCA_044337245.1 Sediminibacterium sp.
GTAAGATAGGCTAGTCCAATTTTTGGGAAGCGGAACATAGCCATCTTTTAGATTCGCTTTTAACTTAGTGGTTGTAGTATCGATTAAGCAATCGGAATATCCTATCATTTGTGCGTACTTCTGCGGTATAGGAACAGAACTAAAATCTTCGGGGAAAAAAACGGCAGTTAACGACTCTTCCCAATACTCGGATTTTTCAGTATAATCAACAAGCCATCCGTTAGAAAAGTCATAGTCGTAAAACAACAGATTTTTTGTTATGAAGCTAAATCCATTGTTACCACCTAATTCAAACTCTTCAACTGTAACCACGTCGTAACCGGCATAACTTTTTACTTTCTCTTTAACCATTAATACGTTTGGCTCAATCTTTGCCTTGGGATACTTTGCTATAAAGTCTTCCCAGGAAATTTGGTCATCCAGATCTTTCCTAGCTGCTTTAATGCTGCCCGAGTCAACTTTAACTAGATGCGCTAGGGCCTGACTTTTAGAATAGAAGGTGGTATTAAAATTACAAGTCTTATACTTCAGGTTCAATGAATCTACAATATAGCTCAGCTTGCCCATGGTTCGTTCGCTATAAATTAATCCATTGCGATACGTGGTAAATTCCTTCTCCTGACTGTAGGCTGAGCTGGTGCAGCAAAATACAAATAGAAGCGTGGTAATATTTTTCATAATTGCATTTTTTACATTAGTGCGCAAGTGCCATAGAGTGGCTTGGCTGCTTGAGCTAGCTAATTATTTTGATGCAAATACGTTTATCTATTCGTACACATTTTGTTAAATTGTTATGGGAAATTGCTTTTGGGTAGTGATATAAAAGAGTGGAAGAAAAAATTAACAGAATGATTTAAGTTATCCCACCGCCAATTTCCTCGAATCATTCAACAGCCCCGGAGGCATAGGATTTAATAGCTCCCAGGTGATGCTCATAGGTTGGCTGCCTGTGTATGACTGGAACCTGACAGGTCCTACATATACATACCCCATGGTTAATCCATTTTCATCTTCATTGCGCTCACGCACAAAAAGCAGCATAGTTTTAGCAAGTTTTTGATGATTGATATAGCTCAAGCCCTTTGGCGAATCAGGCCTGGTTGAATTTTGACTCTGCCAATGAAAAATGGTTTCATTAACTGCGTAATCTTCATACATGGTTGTTGAGGAGTAATTGCCTTTTGATTTGTCGAGTGTTACAAATAAGGCTTCTGTATTAAGTAATTTATTTTCAGCAACCCCTTCCCGATTTGAAGACTGTGTTTTTTCTGTACTAAGTTGCAAGGCTACTAAAATTTGACTTCTGGTATACCGGCCATGTATACTAAGCGGAAAGTGAAAGCCGGTTCTTTCCTCCTTTTCAATGCATTCTATCGTCTTCATACGCTCTTCCAGAAACAGTATCAACTCATTCTTACTATATGTGTCTTTTAATACATCAGAAATGCCATCAATAGCTGAACTATACTGTAGCTTTTTAGGAGAGGCCTGGAAAATATCATAAAAAAACATCAGTAATTGAAGAGGGTCAATTTGCGAATTTGAGACGCCATCTTTCAATAGAGAAAGAATTACTTTAAAATAAGATCGGCTGTCTGTTGAAAACCAAGTTGTAGAAGTAAGGCGGGTGATTTCATTTTCAAACTTAGATACCGAGTGCTTTTCTATACCGGCTTTTTGTAAAAGCGCATGCCAGGTATATTTTTTACTGAAAACCTCAATTAAACTATACTTTTCAAGACGGAGAAAATTTGATAGGGTTAGTTGCTCGGTATAGCTAGTATTAAACTCCCGAATTTTTCTTATCAGTTTATTCGGGCCACCTTTTGATGCCAGCTCTATATTTTGAACAATGATTTCTTTCGCTCTTTTTTCGAGTACGATTGAACAACCCAGTGGCAGATGGGGGAAGTCCCTTGTAATTTCATCTTTGATGGCAATATGCGTTTTGCCAATCATTGCCTTGAACTTATGCAAAAAATCGTATTCCGGGTTACTATTGCCTACAAAATCCAAAACTGTTAAACAGTCTTTCCCCTCATATAGTCTTAGTCCACGACCCAGTTGTTGTAAGAATATAGTCAAGCTCTCGGTGGGGCGCAAAAACAGTACTGTATCAATCTGAGGAATATCTACCCCTTCATTGAACATATCTACCACAAACAGATAATTAATTTCCTTTTTTTGCAGCTTCGTAAATAGCGCCTCTCGCTCACCGGCGTTATCGCTGGTTAATGCTGCAGCCTTTAATCCTTTTTCTAAAAACTTATCAGACATGAACAGAGCGTGTTTTCTAGAAACACAAAAACCCAACGCACATACATCATTTATATCGGTTAAATACTTCTCACAATTATTTAAAATATCCAGCACGCGTCTATCGGTTTCAGTATACACTTTTTCAAGAGCGCCCACATCATATTTCCCTTTTCGCCAACTTACCTGAGTTAAATCAACAGAGTCGGCGAGTCCAAAATATTGAAAAGGACTCAGTAGCTTTCTATTAAGCGCTTCCGGCAGTCGGATTTCAGATGAAATGCTATTGGAAAAATCAAGTAAAATATCTTCCCCGTCCATTCTCTCTGGCGTGGCTGTTAATCCTAATAAAATGGTTGGGGTAAAATGTGTAAGAATCGGACGATACGACTTTGCAGGAATATGATGAACCTCGTCTACTACGATAAAATCATAAAAGTCCGGCGATAATTTCAATTGAGGAATCCGATTGGCTAAGGTTTGAACCGAAGCGAACACATGACGGAGATTGCTTGGTTCCATACTTCCCAACCAGAGCTCGCCAAAATTTTGATCTCTTAGAATATGGCGATAAGTAGCCAAAGACTGTTTCAAAATTTCCTCACGATGTGCAACAAACAAAAGCTTGGCGCCTGGATTGTTTAAATAGAACCTTTTAAAATCAAATGCCGAAATAACCGTTTTGCCAGTTCCGGTTGCGGCAACCACTAAATTCTTGTAATTCCCATTGGCTCTTTCGGCTAGAAGCCGTTCCAATATTTCCTGCTGAAATGGGAAAGGCGTAATCTCAAAAAAAGTGGCAATTTCTACACCGGCTTGGCTGCCCTTGGCCTCCTGAATAGCTCTTCTCAACTTATCTTGTTGGGTGGCAATTTCATAGGGCTCAAATTCACTATCATTCCAATAGGTGTCGAATGTTTTTTTAAACTTATCAATTATATGTGGAATCTCTTGGGTGGTTACCTTTAGGTTCCATTCTAATCCGCTGGTCAACGCCGTTCTTGAAATATTAGACGAGCCTATATACCCGGTATGAAATTGAGTATTCCGTAAAAACAAGTAGGCCTTCGCATGCAGGCGCTCCTGTTTAGTATTATAGGATATTTTTATCTCGGTATTCGGAAGCCGCGCTAGTTCTTCGATTGCTTTAGCATCCGTTGCTCCCATGTAAGTGGTTGTAATCAACTTTAACTTTTTTCCCCTTGCAGTATGCTCTTGTAAGTCTTTCAAAAAGATTCTTAGTCCAGAAAACTTTACAAAAGAAACGATCCACTGAACCTCGTCTGCTGACTGAATTTCTTTTCTGATTTCGCTTTCAAGAGAAACCCCGCTTTTGTTACCAGTAAACAGCTCAGACTCGCTAAGTCCTGACGTGGGAAAAATACTTTGAATATGCTCCTGTAAATTTGGATAGGGCGAATTCAGTTTGGCAAATATGGCTGTAAGGATTTTTCCTTCAGTATTGATTAAGTTTTTCTCAATGCCTTGGTTTTTCAGCTCATCTGCCAATAGTTGAATTAATTTATTGGCTAGTTCTATTTGATGGTGGGGAGTGTCGTCTTGTTCCTTCACAAACCCTAGTGCTTTTTGTAGCACTTTTGAAAAATATTGGGATAAAACAAAAGCCGCTTCTTTTTTAGGAAGGGGAGTCGAATCAATATAATAATCATTTACAGAAAGACGATCGATTTCTGATATTACCAGTTGATTAATAAGTTGCTCGTAGATTCCTTCTGTCATTTCACATATTGATGTATTCTTTAACTATTGGAATATCGGCTTCTGCCCAATCCAACCCAAGTAGTGCTTCCTTTTTTAACCACGTATAATCAGCATGCTCTGCTAGCTGCAAGTGCCCGCTTATATATTCACAAATAAAAGGCACTAAATGTATCTCCTTTCCATTTGGGTAAAGATGGGTGTTGGGTTTTAATGGCTTAACGATTTTGATATCTATATTCAATTCCTCCTTGATTTCCCTTAACAGGCATACTTCCTGGCTTTCTCCCTGCTCTACCTTTCCACCCGGGAACTCCCATTTCAGTGCCAAAGCCATTGTTCCGCTTCTTTGGGTTACTAGCACTAAACCGGCTTTTTCAATAATGGCGCAGGTTACGGGGATCATTACTACTAAATATAATGCTCAAGTGTATAATTAAAAAATTACTCTCCCTGCTAATATAATGATTTTCTTTTAGGTGTTTGTGGTAAAAATGGATGCACCCCTTAGGGGGAAGCCTCTTTAACTATGAGGGTGAGTACATTTATTGTTGCTAACGCCTAACGCCCTTCCACTTATTTTGCAATTTCTCTATCAAAAACCCAAATGCTATGATGGTCTTTTGGGTTACCAGTAAATACTTCGTCTGCAACAAGTTCATTTTGGTTTGTCCCAAACTTATAATTAACACTATTTAAATAATTCTTCCTCCACATGGTTACCTGCAAGCTGTTTCCTTTTTGTTCCAACTTGCCCTTGAATAGCACTTTCAATCTTCGCGTTTTACCATCAGCCAACATGCTGAAACCTATTTTCTTTTTTTTGTCGCCATAAAGGTGATAAATCTTCAAAGCAAATTTGTTATCCGCTTGCTTTATAACAAATATTTGTCCCGTAAGTCCTTTGAGATTGTCCGTTTTGTCTAAATTACTTTTTTCAAAATTTAAAACCCATGTCCCTGTAAAATCAGGCGTTTTAGCAAAAACTTGTTCTTGGAACACCAAACAAAATAGCAACAATATGTATTTTAGTTTGTCGATCATCATTGTTCAACTATTTAGTTTCAAAGGTGATGACGTAAATTGTAATGAACAAATATATTCTGTTAAAACTGACTGGTGGCTTTTTCAATAATGGCGCAGGTTACGGGGATCATTACTACTAAATATAATGCTCAAGTGTATAATTAAACAATTGCTGTTCCTGCTAATTTAATGACTTTCTTTTAGGTGTTTGTCGTTTATCTCTGTTAAGTCAGAACCAAAGTACCATGGAGCCATCGCCGCTTATTACTCCGGCATAAGTCTAGACTATTGGCAATGCCATTAAACAATAACTTGTTTTATAAATGAACTTTATATTTCGCCATTATTTCTGGCAGCTTACTCCATAAATAAACTATGTCGTGTTTTTGTTCAAGTAATGAAAAATCCTCTTTTTGGGGACGCCCATTATTTTCAAAAAGCTTTGCCAAATCTGCCATATATTCTTCATGGCCTCCTGGGATATAAATATCTACAAACCGGGCAGAAGCTTCTGAAGCGTTCCAAAATGTATGCATCTTATTTCTGGGTCGCAAGTGCCAGTCACCAGCATTAACTTGATATATTTTTTCTTCCACCATAATTGAGACTGTTCCTTCAAGCACAAAACAGATTTCATCAAAATGCTTGTGTAGATGAGGCGGCGCTCCTAAAAAGCCGGGTTTTAGCGTTGCTTCGTCACACCCAAGATTTCCGCTTGTTTGATTTTTTGATAGTTTAGTAATTAAGTCTATTCCTCCAATTCTGCCAACCTTGCCTTCTCCTTTTTTTATGTGAATTGTGTCAATTTCTTCATCAAAAAAATCAGTGCACGTTGTGGTTGAATAAGTTGTTGTAGGAACAGCCAGCGAGCCAAGAGCTGCAAGGCTCATTAACTGCATAACTTTTCTTCTTGTTAAATGGCCTTGATTCATTTTAATCTTCTTTATGGTTTACTTGAAAATGCTTGCATTTTACTTACCGCTTTTCATCATCATGAAAGTTACTACTAAAATGTGAAAGAAAAAGTAGTTGAGGAATCTGCGTAGCTGGGGTTCTAGGCTGGTGCGCTATTAGGTAGTACATATAAGGATAAACAACCTATTGCGGGTGCGAACGCGTATCAGACTTAAGTCCTCAAAAGATTTGACAGGGGCTTTTACCCGAAATACAAACAAAGC
>JBIINW010000029.1:0-20358 GCA_044337245.1 Sediminibacterium sp.
CAAATTAATGTAATGGCAATGTCAATCGGCCATTCCAGTTCGGCATATTCTTTTCCGGTTGTATATCCTGCCAGCAAAGTAACTGCGGCTGATACAATAATTAACTGCCAACCCCAAAAATGAATGGCACTAAGTGCTTTGCTGAACATGGGGGTTTTACATAGCCGCTGGAGTGAATAATACACCCCCATGAAAATGCCATTGCCAACAAAGGCAAAAATAACCGCATTAGTATGCAGGGGCCGAACCCTTCCAAAAGTTGTAATGGGGAGCCCAAAATTAGCTGCCGGCAAATACATCTGCACGGCAGCTAATAACCCCACCAACATGCCTACTGCACCCCAAAAAATAGCAGCAAAGGCAAAGTTCTTTACAATACGATTATCATAATAAAAAGTTTCTACTTGCATGGGAACTAAATGATTATATTATGGTTTAACAATAGTTGTAGAAATAACACCCACCCCCTCTTTTTTTTCCTGTTTATGTGCGGAGACAGGCTTGCGGTCGTCGAATAAAATGCGCATTGCCGGTGAAACCTCATCATCATACTGGCCATTTTTTACATTCCAGATAAATGCTAATAAAAAAAGGGAAGCAATAGACAAACTCACAATCAATAGGATAATTATTACGCTCATATATTCATATAAAAGTCAAAACTAACTAGTGAAAATCATGTGATTTATGACAAAAGTCATTTTTCAAAAAATTATTCTAGTTCCAGTCGGCTACAATACCAGTTGCTTAGTCCATAAGAAATCAATAAAATACTAATGCTGCTGCAGGGCATTAAAATGGCTGCAATCATTGGGTTAAGACTACCCTGTACCGCAAAAAATAATCCGATAATATTATAAACAATAGATACAATAAAGGCAGTAAGCACAATTTGCTTATTTGCCCTGGCTACCCGCAGAAACAAGGGAAGCCGGGTTAGGGCATTGGCAGACAAAATGCAGTCACTAGCAGGGGTAAATCGATTATTATCATCAGAAATGGCTATGCCAACATCTGCCTGCATAAGTGCTCCGGCATCATTCAAACCATCACCTACCATAATTACACGATGGCCCTTTTGTTGTAATGCTTTTACTACCTCCAGCTTATCATTGGGTAACTGATCGAATAACAATTTCACTTCTTTTCCAAAAAGCTGTTGCAACATCCATTTATCGGCGGAGTGGTCGCCACTTACTACAGCAATCTGAAATCTTTTTTTAATACTTGCGATTAGCCCGGTTAATCCTTCTCGGTATTCGGCGCTGAAAGTAAACTTCCCAATCAGTTGCTGATCCCATGAAAAATACACTTCGGCAAAGGATCCCTGGGCCTGGGATTCACCCAATACAAATTTTGCCGATCCCAGCATGAGTAAGTCATCCCCAACCAATCCCTCTATTCCTTTTCCGGGTATTTCATTAAATGCCAGTACTGGTAACCGCTCTTGTATTCCCGTCCACTGAACAATTGCCTTGCTCAAAGGGTGAGTAGATTGGGCTGCCAAACAGGCCAAGCTTTTCCGTTGTTGATAGGTTAGAGGTTGGCCATGAAAAGACACTTCGTTAAACTGGCCTGTAGATAGGGTGCCGGTTTTATCGAACAGGATATAATCGGCATTTGCCAGATTTTCGAGTGTTTGTGCATTTCGCAGGTAAAATTGATTGCGACCCAAGCGCCGTAACATATTCCCGTTAGTAAACGTATTGCTAAGCAATAGAGCACAGGGGCAGGCAATGATTAATACAGCAGTTATCGCATTCAGGGTGCGATCGGCATCTTTCATCAGCCAGTAGCTTCCTGCCAAGAGCGCTATCAGTAAAACCCCCCAGGTAAAATAGCGACTGAGGGCATTTACAAAAGAGTGATTTTCTTTGGCAGATGTTTTTTCTTCTCGCCGATTCCAAAGCTGGGTTAAATAGCTATTCGTTACTTCACGAATTACCAGCACTTCGATATTACTGCCCAGTTGTTTACCTCCTGCGTAAATGATCTCGCCCATTTCTTTTTCTACCGGAATACTTTCGCCGGTAACAAAACTGTAATCAATCAATGCCTTACCTCGAGTAAGTATCCCGTCGGTGGGTATCAAATCGCCATGGTGAATTAACAAAGTGTCATTTAACTTTACATCTGGCAAGGTGATAGTTGAAACACCGGACTCTTTTACTACCGAAACCGACATAGGAAAATAGGCAGTATAGTCTCTGTCGAAACTTAGTTGCTGATAGGTTTTATCTTGTAACACCCTTCCCAGCAGCATAAAAAACACGATGCCGCTCATCGAATCAAAATACCCTCCGCCGGTATTGCTCAGCACTTCGTATACACTGCGACCAAAAGTTACCCATATAGCAAGTACAATGGGGGCATCAATATTCAGATACCGATTACGCAATCCAGCCCAGGCACTTTGATAAAACTCCGTTGCGCTATAAAAAAATACGGGTAAACTAAGTAACAGGTTAGCATACCTGAATAGTTTTTGTAATACCTGCTCCTGGGCATCAATCCCAAAATATTCGGGGAAACTCATGAGCATGATATTTGAAAAGCAAAACCCCGCCACGCCCATTTTATATATTTTAGTCCGATTGATTGGGGCCTGCTTAATTTGCAAATCTTGTAAACTAAAATAGGGCTCATATCCAATACTTGTAAGTAATTCGGCCAACGATCGTAATGAAATGCCGGAATGCTTATAAAAAACAGATACCTGTTTCTTTTCAAAATGCACCTTACAACTGATTACTGCCGAATTCAATTGATGCAAATTTTCGAGCAGCCACAAGCAACTGCTGCAATGAATCTGTGGCAGGTATAGTTCTACATGTGTTTGTGTGGTATCCTGAAAACGAATAACCCCCTGTTGTGCTTTGGGATCCTCTAAAAATGCAAATTGATCTGTTCGTACCTTCCTAAGCTGGTTACCCGGTGTATTGTCTAAGGCGTAATATTCACAAAGGCCGGCATTTTCTAAAATCTCATATACCATCTTACAACCACTGCAACAAAAATGCTTATTGTCTATTACCAAATCTTCCACACCCACCCGCTCACCGCAATGATAACAGGTAACCGCCTGTTCGGGCAACTGAACTTTTCGCATAAGGATATCAGTTAACGTTGGTTGAATGAATAAAATGTGGATACAGCAAATTTTGCTCTACGTATATCCACTGATGAATTTTTACTTCTACTTGAAAAAAATCCTGCACGCAATTTTTCCATTCAGCACTCCAGGTAGGCTTCATTTGAAAATTGTTTAATAACTGCCTTAGTCGGTTGAGTAAAGCAGTAATTTTTTCCTGAGTAAGCTGAATTTGCTGAATAACGGCAGGCTGCAACACAAACTGCAAGCCTTTTGCTAGGATGCCCGGATAGATAAGTCCTTTCTCTTTTAAAAAAAGATGGGTAAGTTCATCAACCATTTTACCAAACAACATAAATACCAACTCAACATGCCGATCGTCTATTTCAGTAACCGTATGTTGTGTAAAATAACTTTCAATCCGACTACAAAGTGCTAACAATTCGGGCTGGCATTCCAACTCTATTTGTTTACAGAGTTCGGATGCCGGAATCAGATCGCCCAATTGTATGTTCCAAATGCTGGATTCCATGCCCTAGAATTTGGATGTAAAATTATTTTACATCAGCGGGCAAGTAAATGATAACATTCATATAAAAAAATGACTTTTATCACCTTTACAGGAATGCCTCCATAAAAAATGGGTAGGAGTTGACTACATGGCTTACCTTAATCTTGAATATTCGCTGTTCGCAACAGCTCTTTAGGTTGCATGATTTTTATCTTTTTCCCCTCTAGGTCAATCATTCCATCTTTTTTAAACTCACTCAACAAGCGGATAGCCGACTCGGTAGCGGTTCCCACGAGATTGGCAATATCTTCCCGAGATAGTCGCACATTCAGCGTTACCCCATCGGGTTCATAGCCGTAGGTTTCTTTGATAAACAATAGGGTTTCTGCCAGTCGCTCCCGAATGGGCTTTTGAGCAAGATGGGTAAGTTTCACTTCTGCCCGATGCAACTCATCGCTCAGCAATTTCATCATCTCAAAAGCCAAGTTGCTATCTAACTTGAGGATTTTTACAAATAAATCTCGGGGTATAAAACATACTTGGGTGTCTTCTAGGGCTTCTGCACTTGCGCTATACCTTTCGCCACTCAATAAAGCCCGATAACCCAGGATATCTCCCGCCTTCACCAGCCGAATTATCTGCTCTTTGCCATCATCCCCCAAGTGCGACATTTTAATTTTCCCATTACTCACACAAAACACGCCAAAAGGGTGAGACCCCTCATTAAACAAGGTCTGTCCCTTTTTATATACATTACAAACCTTCTGATCGTTAATCTGATTTACGTGATCTTCATGTGCCTTACAAAATATTGAATTGAACCGCTGATTGCAGTTTTGACAGGTTGAGTTATCGGGATGTATAGTCATAAAAGCAATTAGAAAATTTTTTTTCTGCTACACCGTTAGCAAATGTACAAAAAACCGCCACTACAGAGCGTTATTTAATAATTACCGCTAACAGAAATTAAGCAGGTTGCTTATAAATAGTACTCTTTGGTTTGAAACGATAATTGTAATTTTACCGGCATGGTTTATTTTAACTGGAACGACAGTGTAAATCTCTTGTCGAAACTAACCTTTCGACGGCTTTGGAATGCCGCAATGGTATATGGCTCTTATCAGGTTTCCCGGTTTACCGGAAAACCTATACAATGGGGTATGCCCATTTCCGTTTCCTTTGAACCCACCACTTCTTGTAATTTGCGATGTCCAGAATGCCCTAGCGGACTGCGGGCTTTTACCCGACCCACTGGAATGCTGAACAACGACTTTTTTAGCCGCACCATCAACGATCTACATAAGGAGCTGCTCTACTTGATATTCTATTTTCAGGGAGAACCCTATTTGAATCCGGATTTTTTAAAAATGGTACAATTTGCCCATCAAAAGGGTATTTATACCGCCACTTCTACCAATGCGCACTACCTAACAGATGAAAAAGCACGGGAAACCGTTGAAAGTGGCCTGGATAGGCTGATTATTTCGATTGACGGTACCACCCAGGATGTATATGAACAATACCGGGTAGGTGGGCAACTGAACAAAGTATTGGAAGGTACCCAACGGATAGTGTACTGGAAAAAGAAATTGAAAAGCCGAACCCCTTTTATTTTTTTCCAGTTTTTGGTGGTTAAGCCTAATGAGCATCAGCTGGATGATATCCGTAAAATCGGGAAGGAAATAGGCGTAGATCAGGTTCGGTTTAAAACCGCGCAGGTATATGATTATGAAAATGATCCACATCAGCTGATTCCAACCATCGATAAGTATAGCCGCTACAAGCAGGATGCTGCAGGCAAGCGGCAGGTAAAAAGTGGCTTGCGCAATCAATGCTGGAAACTCTGGCATGCCAATGTAATTACCTGGGATGGACTGGTAGTGCCCTGTTGTTTTGATAAAGATGCCACCCATCGTTTGGGTAATCTGCAAACCCAATCATTTCGGGAAATCTGGCAAAGTGAGGCCTACCGGGATTTTAGGAATCAGCTAACAAACGGCCGAAAAAATATTGATATCTGTTCTAATTGCAGCGAAGGTTTAAAGGTTTGGGAGCAATAAGCTTTGTGCAAATTTGGTACCTTTGTTTTCTATGAAATGTATCTCCCATCTTTTCCGCAGCGCTATCCCATTTCTGATAGTGATTGTTACCTTTTCGGCAAAAGCCCAATATGCCAACCCCAACTACGAATTCAGGGGTGTTTGGGTGGCCAGCGTTGAAAATATAGACTGGCCAAAGAGTAAAAAACTTTCAGTAGAAGAGCAGAAAGCAAGTTTTATTGAAATGCTTAACATGCACCAAAGAAATGGCATGAATGCTATCTTGATGCAAATCAGGCCAGCGGGTGATGCGCTCTATCCATCAAAACTCGAGCCCTGGAGCGAATATCTTACCGGCATGCAGGGTTTGGCACCGGACCCCTATTACGATCCCCTCACGTTTATGATTACCGAAACCCATAAAAGGGGTATGGAGTTTCATGCCTGGCTAAACCCCTATCGGGCAGTATTTAATGTAGTAAAATCATCCGTCGCACCCAATCACCCCACCAAAATTCACCCCGAATGGTTTTTGGTGTATGGAGATAAAAAATATTTCAACCCCGGACTTCCCGAAGTAAGAAAACATACTGTTGCCATTGTAAAAGACCTGGTAAGCCGGTACGAACTAGATGCCATTCATATGGATGACTATTTTTATCCATACCGCATAGCCGGAAAAGAATTTCCTGATGAAAAAGCCTATCAAGAGTGGGGTAAAGGTCTCTCAAAAGACGCCTGGAGAAGAAGCAACTGCGACAGCATCATAGTAAACCTGCACGAAGCTATCCGACAAGTAAACCCCGAAGTAAAATTTGGAATCAGTCCTTTCGGAGTTTGGCGCAACCAATCGAAAGATCCCATGGGAAGCAATACTACTGCCGGGCAAACCAATTACGACGATTTATATGCCGATATACTTTTATGGCTGCAAAAAGGCTGGATAGATTATGTGGTTCCTCAATTATATTGGGAGCGAGGACATGCAGCAGCCGACTATTCTACGTTACTGAAGTGGTGGAATGACTACAGCTATGGAAAAAATGTATATATCGGTCATGGTTTTTACCGAGCCGGCAGCAACCCTGCATGGAAAAATCCGAATGAGTTGCCGGCACAAATCAGAGAGCTTCGGGGCTATCCAACCACGCAGGGAAGTGTATTCTTCAGCAGTAAATCATTCGAAACGAACCCAAATGGATGGAGCGACAGCCTAAAAAACAATTATTATCACTACCCAGCCCTGGTTCCTCCTATGCCATGGATTGATGATAGCAGTCCAGACCAACCGAAAATTGAAAAAAAGGGCGTTGGGGAATATCAGGTAACGTATACGGGCAATGAGAATATTCGGGGACTGGCTTTATTAGTTGCGCCACTTAACAAAGAGGTAAAGTTCATCAATGCCCAGCTTATCAAAGTATTTCCCCTACAAAAACAAATTTTGCTGCAACTCAGTCAGTACCCCGAAATCCAGGGTAACCGGGCTTTCGTTGTTACCATCGACCGGGGAAATAATGTGAGTCCGCTTACAGAACTGAAATAGAAGCACCAGGGTATCATCGGTGTTCCCACTTCCCAAAAAGGGCTTCTACTTGTTGTGTGCGGTATTGAAAAATATGTTCCAATTGCGACCGAACAAATAAGCTGTGGGCTATGTCGCCCAAGAACCAAAGGGGCAATTTATAATGCACAATATCCGTCATCTCAACACCCCCTTCTATTGCTTTAAAATGGTGCTGATGATGCCATAAGCTGTAAGGGCCAAAGCGCTGTTCATCCACAAAATATTTTTTGTCGGCAACATGTGTAATCTCCGTCATCCAATACAAAGGAATACCTAATACAGGCTTTACAGTATACTCTATTATTTGTCCGGGATACATAAAAGATCCATGGTGTTTTGAACGAATCTGAAACCCCAGGTGCTGTGGAGTAATGGTTTGCAGGTTATCAGGGCGACTAAAAAACTCCCATGCATCATCTAGTGATACGGGTATTGAAAGAACGGTGTTAAGTGTATAAGTTTTAGACATCGGGCATGTATATACACCTATAACACCCCTTGGGCCAATAAGTTCATGTAAACAAAGGTTTCTGTTCGTGCAAACAATAAACCCGAATTTTTGCGTGCCCATTAAACAACTGATAAATATATTTAGGATTACCTTTGCGCCACATGAAGAAAATTTTTTCTGCCATAACCGGTGGACTTTGTTTAGGCTTATTGCCCCTGATAGCCACCTGGCTAATGATGGGGTCTTGCGCCAATATAATACCTCCAGGGGGTGGGTTACGAGATACCCTTCCACCACGGCTTGTTTTGGCAAACCCCAAAGATTCGTCGGTAAATGTGAAGCCTACATTCATTACCCTCACCTTCAACGAATTTGTAAGCGCCCAGGATGTTCCACAAAACCTGATAGTAAACCCATCCATGGAAATTGCGCCGCTGGTAGATTATAAGCTGAGAAATGTAACCATAAAAATTAAAGATACCCTCCGCAATAACACCACCTATACTTTCCAATTTGGAGAATCCATTCGGGATGTTAATGAAAGTAATATTGCCCGCGATTTTACCTATACCTTTTCTACCGGGAAAAATCTAGACAGTTTAAGCTATCGTGGCAAGGTAATACTAGCAGAAAACGGGAAAATAGATTCAACCCTTATCGTTGTTCTGCACAAAAACTTATCAGATACCGCTATCTTCAAAATAAAGCCTCCTTATTATACCAAACTCAATGGGAAGGGAGAATTCAGTTTTCGGTTTTTGCCGCGGGATACCTTTCAGGTTTTTGTGGTAAAAAGTGTCTTTTCAAAAAAATACGACGACAGCACCCAGTCCTTTGCATTTCTGCCTTACCCTATAATACCGGGCAATGCGAAAAGAGATACGCTGTATGCCTACAATGCACTGCAGCCTGTAGTAAAACCGCTGAGTGTTGCGGCTACTAAACCCGGAGCTGCTGCCAAAGACGACAAACGACTCCGATATACCACCAATCTCGAAAGCGGCCTACAAGACTTATTACAACCCTTACAACTGCGTTTTCAAAAAAAAATCAGTCGGCTAGACACTCCAGGCATCGTATTGTGCGACACTCTGTTTAAACCGATAAAGGGAGTGGTAGTAAGTACCGATACTGCAGGGAAAATTATTTCCCTAACTTATCCAGTTAAAGAAAATCAGGCGTTCCGGCTAATCATTGCCAAAGATGCCATCACCGATTCCTCAGGAGCCACTATATTGAAAGGAGACACTTTGAAATTCAGTACCAAAAAGGAAGAAGATTATGCAAGCGTTCGACTAAGATTTGCAAACCTAGATCTTAGCAAAAAGCCAGTACTATTACTGTATCAAAGTGATAAACTGATTGGGTCATTCCCGCTCAGTTCAACAGAATGGAGGAAACCACTTTTCTACCCGGGCAACTTTGAAATGCGCATTTTATACGACACCAATGGAAATGGCATTTGGGATCCCGGGCAATATCCCGGCAACAAAAAATTACCGGAAGTGGTATACCTGATTTCAAAAGAATTATCATTAAGAGCCAACTGGGATAATGAAGTATTAGTACAATTGTAGGTGCCTTATGATATAATTGTACCTTTATTCCGCAATCGAAACTGTAACCTATGCCGCTTCCTTCCATTTTGCTGGAAAATGCCGTTGCCGAGTTTTCTCGCCTTCCGGGAATTGGCCGTAAAACCGCCCTGCGACTGGTATTGCACCTGTTGAAACAGGAAGAGCCGGTAGTAGCCAATTTTGCGGAAACAGTTGCGCGCATGCGCAAAGAAATTAAGTTCTGTAGTCGTTGTTTTAATGTGAGCGACGGAGAGCATTGTGCTATTTGCACCAACACATCACGAAACCAACAAATGATTTGTGTGGTAGAAACTATCCGGGATGTAATCAGTATCGAAAACACACAACAGATGAATGGCACTTATCACGTGCTGGGAGGTATCATCTCTCCCCTGGATGGCATTGGTCCGGAACAACTTACCATTCCCGGTTTAATTAAGCGTATAGAAGAGGAATCAGTAGAAGAATTGGTTTTTGCTCTAAATCCTAACATTCAGGGAGACACCACCATCTACTATATTCAGAAAAAAATTGCCCACCTCCAATGTAAAGTTACTACCATTGCCCGCGGTATTTCTTTTGGCGGCGAATTGGAATTTGCAGATGAGATGACGCTTGCAAGAAGTATAGCCCACCGTTTACCGATTCAGCAATATGTAAAATAATGCCATTTTAAAAAGGGATACCCGAATACATTGATGGATTATTAGAAGTACTAATGAAATGAATGGCAAAACTTACTTGCCTTTTGGAATGGTTGGGATGTTTAACAAATTTTCTGCTCCCAATACCTAATGTTTGGATAATTTTGCACCAGAAAATGTTGATGCATGAAAAAATGGATGAAAGTGTTATTGTTGGCTGTAGGTATTGGACTAATTGCCGGCTTGCTCCTTGTATACTGGATATTCAATAAGCCTCATAGGGATGTAGCAAAAGAAATGGGAATTGCGCTAAGTGCCCAGCAATTATATGATTCCTTTCGAACCAATGAAGCTTCGGCAAACAGTCAATACCTCGACAAGGCAATTGAACTTACCGGAACCGTAGCCGACGTAAGCACCAATCAGGAGGGACAAAAAGTGGTAAACTTTTCAACCAATGATCCGCTGGTAATGATTAACTGTACTTTTAAAACCGACCCAGGAAATCTAAAAGCCGGCGATTCCATTACTTTTAAAGGAATCTGTACCGGCTATATCCCCGATGCCAACGTAGTAATTAATGAGGGAGTTCTGATTAAATAAGATAACATAATGAAAATAGCATCTATTGTAGCATACCTTACAATCTCCCTATTATCAATTGGGCAGGCGGAAGCACAAAAAACCTTTGGCACCCGAAATGGACAAATTATTTTCCAGTCCCCTTCCGACGAGGATGTGAAGGCTATCAACAACGAGGTTAGTAGTCGTTTACTGGATAATGGAACCCTAACATTTAGTCTGCTAATAAAGGGATTCAAATTCAAGATGGCAGAAATGCAAGATCACTTCAACACCCAATACCTGCAAAGCACCCAGTTTCCGAGGGCCGACTTTACAGGAAGCGTTACCAATATCAAATCGGTAAATTTTACCAAAGATGGCAGTTATCCGGTTCAGGTTACCGGCAATCTCACCCTACATGGGGTTACGCAAAAAGTAGCTGCCAGTGGTACGATTGTAATTACAAAAGGCAAACCGCTTGCCAAAGCCAACTTCCCCATTCAAATTAAAGATTTTGGGGTAAATGCCCCAGACGTAACCGAGAAAGTAACCATCGCGGTTAATTGTCAGTACCAATAAGGCTTTCCACGCTTTATTTTGTAAAACGCCGCCTGCATAGTACCTTTGTAGTACCATTCAGGTGGATTTGTTTATTGTTCAGCCTGTCGCTGTTCCCGCTTGGGAACCATCGAACTAATAAACGTTTAGAAATGTTGCTCATCCCTGCATTCTCTGCGTAATTAGTAATGGAAGTTGGTAAGTGAATTGGTTCATCCATTAATGAATGCTATGGATATTAGAGAAATATTACTGCGTAAAATACTGGTGATTGATGGGGCCATGGGCACCATGATTCAACGTCATAGGCTTACAGAAGCCGATTATCGAGGTGCGCGCTTTCGCGATTGGCATTTAGATGTAAAGGGGAACAACGATTTACTTTGTATTACCCAACCCGATATCATTAAAGGAATTCATCGCAAGTACCTAGATGCAGGAGCCAATATCATTGAGACCAATACCTTCAGCAGTACTAAAATTGCCATGGCAGACTACGAAATGCAGTCACTGGCCTACGAGTTGAATGTGGCCGCCGCCAAATGTGCAAGGGAAGCAGTAAATGAATTTAGAACGGATAATCCGCAAGCCGATCCAAATTTTGTGGCAGGAGCCATCGGTCCACTCAATAAAACCCTAAGTCTATCCCCCGACGTTAACAATCCCGGCTACCGGGCTGTTACCTTTACAGAAGTAGTGGAGGCTTACTATGAGCAGATTCGTGGACTGGTAGATGGAGGAGTAGATATATTATTAATTGAAACCATTTTTGATACCCTAAATGCCAAAGCGGCAATAGTAGCTGTTAATCAATACTTTCGGGATCATGCACAAAAGCCTCTCCCGATAATGATTAGTGGTACCATTACCGATGCATCCGGCAGAACCTTGAGCGGACAAACCCTGGAAGCTTTTTATATTTCAGTAATGCATGCCAAGCCTTTAAGCGTAGGACTTAACTGTGCACTGGGAGCAGCAGAAATGCGCTCTCATATTGCAGAACTTTCGCAAATAGCTACCTGCTTTACCTCTGCCTATCCCAACGCCGGATTACCCAATGCGATGGGAGAGTATGATGAGCAGCCCCATGAAACAGCCCATTTTATTGAAGAGTGGGCCAAAGAAGGATTTGTAAATATTGTGGGCGGTTGTTGTGGCACCACCCCCGATCATATTCAGCATATTGCCAACGCAGTAAAAAATATTATCCCCCGGCCACTACCGGAAGTGCTTACCGCCTGATTTATTAACGATATGAGTAAACACACCATTCATCCCTTTCTGCGTTTATCCGGTCTCGAGCCCTTGGTTGTAAGACCCGAAACCAATTTTGTGAATGTAGGAGAACGAACGAATGTTACCGGATCTAAAAAATTTGCCCGACTAATTCGCGATAATCAACTCGAAGAAGCCCTTTCAGTTGCCCGGCAGCAAGTAGAAAGTGGGGCACAGGTGCTGGATGTGAATATGGATGATGCGATGCTGGATGGCGTAACTGCCATGACGAATTTTATCAACCTCCTGCAAAGTGAGCCAGATATCGCCCGCATCCCCCTTATGATAGACAGCTCTAAATTTGAAATTATTCAGGCAGGTATTCAATGTGTGCAGGGAAAGTGTATCGTGAATTCTATTTCTCTGAAAGAGGGGGAAGAAAAATTTATTCAACAGGCGCATATATGCCGCGACTTTGGCGCTGCGGTGGTTGTGATGGCTTTTGATGAACAGGGACAAGCCGACAACAAACAAAGAAAAATAGACATATGCGAGCGGGCATATAAAATTTTAACTGAAATAGTAGGCTTCCCTCCGGAGGATATTATTTTCGACCCTAACATATTTGCAGTTGCAACGGGTATTGAAGAGCATAATAATTATGCGGTAGACTTTATCGAAGCCACCCGGGAAATCAAACAAAAAATGCCACTGGCAAAAGTGAGCGGGGGCGTATCGAATGTTTCCTTTTCATTTCGCGGAAACGATCATGTGCGGGAAGCAATTCACTCGGTATTTTTATTTCACGCCATCCGTGCCGGAATGGATATGGGCATTGTAAATGCCGGACAATTAGTGGTGTATGATGAAATTGAGCCCGTTTTAAAAAGTCTTTGTGAAGATGTACTGCTCAATCGAAATAATGATAATAACCAAGCTACAGAATCACTTATTCAACACGCAGAAACGGTAAGAGCAAAGGGTAAAGTGGAAATAAAAGATGAGGCCTGGCGAAATGAATCTATCCAAAAGCGCTTATCCCACGCATTAATTAATGGAATTACCGATTATATTGAAGCAGATACCGAAGAAGCCCGGCAAACCTATGCCACCCCTCTGGAAGTGATTGAAGGGCCTCTGATGGATGGAATGGGTATTGTGGGCGATTTGTTCGGAGCTGGTAAAATGTTTCTGCCGCAGGTGGTAAAGAGTGCCCGGGTAATGAAAAAAAGTGTGGCGGTATTAACTCCTTATATTGAAGCAGAAAAAGAAGAAAGAAAGCAAGCCCATCTGGCAGCCGGCACTACCGGAACGGAAGCAGCCGGTGCAGCTAAAATTTTATTGGCTACCGTAAAGGGAGATGTACATGATATCGGGAAAAACATTGTGGGGGTTGTGCTGGGCTGTAATGGATACGAAATTATTGATCTGGGCGTAATGGTGCCCGCAGATAAAATATTAGATACTGCCCAAAGAGAAGGAGTAGATATTATTGGGTTAAGCGGACTGATTACTCCCTCGCTCGATGAAATGGTGCATATCGCTCATGAAATGAAAAGGAGAGGGATGCAGCAACCCCTATTGATAGGAGGCGCCACTACCTCTCGTATGCATACCGCCGTAAAAATTGCGCCCGAATATCCAAATGGGGTAATTCACGTGCTAGATGCTTCCCGAAGCGTAACCGTAGCAGGTAGTTTATTAAGTAAAGAACAACGCGAAAGCTTTCTTAAGAATGCGGAAAAAGAATATGCCGAATTAAAATTCGGTTTCGATAATAAAAAAACGGTAAAAGAATACCTCCCCTATCCGGAAGCACTAAAAAATAAATGCAATATTCAGTGGTCAAACTACCATCCAACCCAACCTAACTTCACCGGGGTACGTAGCTTTAAAGAGTATGACTTGAATTTGTTACGCTCCTTTATTGACTGGAAACCCTTTTTTATTGCTTGGGAAATGCATGGCTCTTTTCCAGAAATTTTAACGGATGAAATTGTAGGCAAAGAGGCCACCCAATTATATGCAGATGCCAACGCATTGCTCGATCAGTTGATAGCAGAAAAATGGTTGTCGGCAAATGGAGTGGTTGGTTTTTGGCAAGCCAATAGCAAAAACGATAGCGTTCTAATTCAAGATTCTGAAGAAACGATAACATTACATTTTCTCCGCCAGCAAATTCGGAAAGCACCGGGGCAACCCAATTTATCGCTGGCCGACTTTATTGCGCCAGTTGACGCAGGATATCCTGATTATATAGGAGCATTTGCCGTAACCATTGATGGGATAGAACCCCACATAAAAAGAATGGAGGATGCCCATGATGATTATAACAAAATCATGTTACAAGCACTGGCAGATCGCCTGGCAGAAGCATTTGCCGAAGCCCTCCACTTGCAAACCCGTACCACCTGGTGGGGATATAATCCTTCTGAACAATTGAGTAATGAAGATTTGATTAAAGAGAATTATACCGGAATTCGACCTGCTCCCGGCTATCCCGCCTGCCCCGACCATACAGAGAAGTATCCTTTATTTAATTTGCTTCAGGTTACCGAACATACTGGTATTCAGCTTACCGAAAATCTGGCGATGTATCCGGCTTCCTCTGTATGTGGATGGTATATTGCCCACCCCCAGAGTCAATATTTTGGGGTAGGAAAAATTCAGCGCGATCAATTGGAAGCGTATGCTGCACAAAAAAATATGCCACTTGCGGAAGCCGAAAAATGGTTGCGGCCTAATTTGGATTAATTTTGCGTACCTATGATGAAGTACCTTTTACTATGTTGTTTATTGCCTCTTTCGATTTTTGCCCAAAAAACCCAGACTGAAAGAAAAGGAGAATTTTATTTTTCCTGGGGTTATAACAAAGAATGGTATACCAGGTCGGATGTTATAGTAAATCAACCGGCATTGGGCAACCAATATACGTTGCATCAGGTTCGGTCGCACGACAATCCCGGATGGGATAAGGGCATCTTTACTATTCCGCTAAGCATCCCTCAATACAGTTGGCGGATTGGTTATTTCTTCAATAAGCAAAAGGGACTGGCATTTGAAATCAACTTCGATCATACCAAGCATATTATACAAGATGGCCAAACCCTGCGTATTTCCGGAACTCTGGGAGGCAGGGGGGTAGATAGTTCTATCTTGTTCAGCTCAGCGAACGGATTTTATTATTTTTTAAATAACGGCGCTAACTTTTTGTTGTTTAATCTGGTAAAAAGATGGCGGTTATGGGAAGCCCCCAATAAAAACTTTACACTTGATGCCCTCGGCAAGGGAGGTATTGGTCCTGTTATTCCGCATGTAGAAAACAGTTTATTCGGAAATAAAAATACGGATGGATTTCAACTAGGCGGATGGAATGTAGGCGCAGAAGCAGGCTTGAAAGCTACTTTTTATCGCCATGTATTTCTGGAGTTCACGAACAAAGTAGATTATGCCCGGTATTCGGGATTAAAAGTGTATCAGGGAACTGCCAGTCAGGCTTTTGGCACCTATGAACTGATTCTGAGCCTGGGCTACACATTTCAAGCTGGAAAAAAGTTGGGTAAATCTTAGCACTATCTTTTTTCAAATAACCACCACAATCGTTTCCGGGGTTTAACCTTGTAATTGTTATTGATATACGATTGGATAAACTGCATGGCTTCGTTGATATCATCGGTAAGAAAAAAAAGCTTTTTATCAGCAGCACTAATCGTACCCTTATCTATCATGGTATCAATAGCCAGTAAGAGGGGGGTAAAATACTCTTTACCATATAACACGATAGGGAAATTATTAATCACCTTAGTTTGTGCGAGGGTGAGGGTTTCAAACAACTCATCCATCGTACCAAAACCGCCGGGTAAGATGATAAAAGCATAGGAATACTTAACCAACATTACTTTTCGAATGAAGAAGTAGTTGAAAGTGATCCACTTATGCATGTATGGGTTGGGGTGCTGCTCAAAGGGTAGCTGAATATTGCAACCCACAGAAGTACCATTATTTTCAAATGCCCCGCGGTTTGCTGCCTCCATAATACCTGGTCCGCCGCCCGTCATGGTGGTAAATCCGAGCGAAGCGATTTGTTTGCCAAATTCCCGGGCTGCTTGATAATAGGTGTGTTGCTCGGGAAAGCGGGCAGAACCAAAAACGGTGATACAAGGGTCCAAAAAGTGCAAGGCTCTAAACCCTTTGATAAACTGTTTGAATACGTCCCAAGCAAAATAAAATTCATTGATTCTTGGCTTGGGGCCATCTAAATAAACCGATTCCCTGGCAGGTATGATTCTTTCTACTGGGTTCATATAATAAATTGAAAATAAATTTTTGGCTTACTTTTTGTAATATTACAATACATGTTGCATTTCTTACAAAAAACTTCTATTGCCCTGCTGGTATGCTTCTGTATTAGCCGGCCGGCAGACGCCCAAAAGAAAGTAGCATTGGAGTTGATGCGCTGTTACTCTAATACCGGGCCATCGATGAGATATTTGTTAGACCCCAACCGACAGCAGGTAATCTTACAACAACTGTATTCGTCTTTGCTAAAGGAATATGATTTTCGGTTAACGGATACTGCACAAATTCCGATTGCTTTGCTTACTCCCGCAGACCTTAAAAAAAGTATCACTATCCCATCATTTTCGCCAGATACCAATTTGCTACATCTATATATAGACTGCAAAGAAATAGATCCATATACTTTTTTTGTGGGGGATACTACTTACCTAAACGATTCTTTGTTAGCTCGCAGATCATTGAATGTAATTCATCTCAACTATTTTCTATTGGATTACAAAAAACAGCTCATAAATGAGAATGAACTTGTTATATCCTTAACGCACAGAGAAGCCATCTCCATCGGGATTCCATTCAACCGATTTTTCGCAGATGGCACGCAACAAATTCTAAGCACAACCGCTACCGGATTTACAGAAACCATTAAAGTAGGGATTCAATATCTATTTAATCCCAATAATTCATCCTCGCTTATTGAACTGAAAGTTCCACCTGCCTATTTCTACAATAACTTTATTGACTCAGAAACGTATAAATCTAGTAAGATAATTGTACCTGCTTTCCAAAATGATACCTGGCAATTTCAAGCTCCCGAGGGAATTCAAATTATCAGAAACGGCGAGCAGGGAATATTGGGAGTTAAAATTGAAGGAAAAAAAATGCCTGAATTTCCCGGATGGTTATTCGATACGCTCAGTCAACTGAAAGAGTACCGTGGCAACAATTTTATCTGTTTACAAAGAGAAATCAGAAATGTTTTACAAGACATTACGTATCAAACCAGATTAGTAGGCAGCTTGTATCAATCGGCAGCCAATACGGTTGGATTTTTGCCTGTTAATCAAAAAGTAAACTACTTGATACAAAATAAAGACACCCTCGCAGTTTTTTCAATAAATTCTCAACCTATTCAAAAAGATAGCAGCTATCTCTGGTTAAATCAGTGTTATAATGGCATAGAACCTTCGAGTATTTTTTCGGTAGCTCCGCAACCCAATCCTTTTCAGTTGATTACGGAACTAGAAATTACTGGAGAACTGCTGAAACAACGTTTCAGTATTCATATGAAAGGCATCGGCTACATTTGGAAAGAAATCTATTTACAGGGCGAACAAGTGATGCTAATATTTGGCAAAGACAAACCCGAAAGAATACTTATAAAAAATAAATCACTTAGTACCGCTACCATTCAGCAATTATTATTAATTGCCCATTCAATAACCTATAGCATTCAGAACAGACTAAGTGAAATCCCACAGTAAATACATTTTAAAATCCTTAGTTGTAGCAATCTATTTCAGATCCTAGTTTACCTTCGCATCAGATGAAAACACTCCGCATAATAAGTTATAATGTAAATGGTATCCGGGCAGCACTCAATAAGGGGTTGTTAGAATGGCTGGGTAGCCATCCGGCAGATATCATATGTTTGCAAGAAACCAAAGCCGAAAAAGAAAATATAAATCTAGAAGCCATTCATGCACTGGGATATGAAACCTATTGGTTTTCGGCACAAAAAAAAGGATACAGTGGGGTAGCCATCTTTACCAAAATCCATCCCGAACAAGTACTCCATGGGCATGGAGCCGCCATGAGTGATGCTGAAGGCCGGGTAATTCGCGCAGATTTTAAAACATTTACGTTAATCAATGCCTACTATCCCTCGGGTACCAGCGGGGAAGAAAGGCAAACCTATAAGTATCAGTGGCTACATGAATTTACAGCGTATATAAATGCCCTTAAAAAAGAAAAGCCCAATTTAATAGTAGTGGGCGATTATAATATAGCGCATCGAGAAATTGATATACACGATCCCAAGGGAAATAAAAAATCATCGGGTTTTCTGCCAGAAGAAAGGGCCTGGATGGATAATTGGCTAGCAGATGGATGGGTAGATACTTTTAGGCATTGTAATCCCTCACAAACAGGGGCCTATAGCTGGTGGAGTCAGCGATTCCCTTCGGTTCGGTTACAAAACAAAGGATGGAGAATAGATTATATATGCACAACAACACCCCTTGCAGAAAACATTCGCTCGGCAACTATTTTACCAACTATTAAGCACAGCGACCACTGCCCAGTATTTGTAGAAATTTCCCTTCCCTAATCATTTTACTATATGTCAATCGTTTATAACATTACCACTAAAGTATCCCAAGAAATAGCTCCGCGTTGGCTTTTGTGGATGCAGGAAGAACATATTCCTGCCATACTCAATACTGGCTATTTTTCAGCGCATCAACTGTTACAATTGTTAGATCAGGATGATTCGGAAGGACCAACCTATTCGTTACAACTTACCGCCCCAAGCAGAGCACAATACAACACGTATATTCAAGAATATGCCCCTGCATTGCGTGAAGACGCCTTCCGGCTATGGGGTAACCAATTCATCAGTTTCCGAAGTATTCTCGAAGTTGTGAATTGATTGTGGATAGTTTTTTAGTCAAAAACACTGCTTAATTCGACCCGAAAAACTAAACCAACACAGGGGTTTCAACCAAAACTGAAAGACAAATTTTTCTGAAACCCTTACTGTTATTGCGTTTCCGTTGAATAATCGGAGAATTATCAAACCTTTTATGCCGATAAATTTGGCTGAAACCTTTAATTGATAAGGGTTTTAAAGGAAACAAAAAATTTTGAAAAAAATTTTGTTGATTGAGAAAAGCGAATAAATTTGTTGCTGATATTAAAACCATTAAAAACACTTCCATGAACAAAGCTGAATTAATTGCCCAAATCGCAGAAGATGCTGGCGTATCTAAAACACAGGCGAATGCTGCCCTGGATTCTTTTGTAGCAACAGTTACAAAAACTCTGAAAAAAGGTGACAAAGTAACCCTGGTAGGTTTCGGTACTTTTTCTGTGTCGAAGCGTGCTGCACGTACGGGTCGCAATCCTCAAACCGGCGCTACTATTAAAATTAAAGCCAAAAAAGTGGCTAAGTTTAAAGCCGGGAAAGAATTAAGCGGAAAGCTGTAATTCCTAACCTTTTATAGAAAAACCCCGTATTTCACGGGGTTTTTCTATTTTTGCCTAAATGCTTCATTAAAAAATCAACAAATGGGAAAAGGTGACAAAAAAACAGCCAAAGGAAAAAGATTCAAAGGTTCTTTTGGTAAATCCAGACCGGCCAACAGCAATAAGTTAACTAAGCCGGTAGTAAAACCCTCTTAATTAGAGGGAGATTACAGAAGTACGTTCAAATCATTAACAGCAGCTTTTCACATTGATTAGCTGCTTTTATTTTTTTTAGCCGCCAGCGTTTCCAGTGCACCCACCAGTTTATCTAAATCTTGCAGGCGGGTATATACATGCGGGGTAACCCGCACACAGGAAATATTTTCCCAAACAATCCCTACCGTATGAATTTTATACTGGCTCATCAGGGCACTGTCTAACTCTCCCGGCGTCATCCCATTTACACTTACCCCGGCAATGGCACAGGCATATTCGGGCTTAAAAGAGGTATGGATGGTTACTCCCGGAATTTCTTTTGCACGCAAGGCCCAGTAATTCTTCAAATACCGAACTCGCTCCTCTTTTCTTTTACTGCCAATAGCATTATGAAAATTAACGGCCTCCCCAATACCTTGTTCTATCGGAAAACTTCGGGTGCC
>JBIINW010000030.1:0-20336 GCA_044337245.1 Sediminibacterium sp.
GCTACTTCTATTCGGGATCTGGTAATTAAAGACGACGACCTGGTTGTTGGAACCCATGGAAGAGGATTCTGGATTTTAGATGATCTAAATCCGTTGCGACAATTAAGTGAGACTGTTGCCGTTGCTCCGGCGATTCTCTATAAGCCCGCAAAAGCTTATCGGGTTCGTTGGAATATGTATACAGATACACCCATGCCGCAAGAGGAACCCGCAGGAGAAAATCCGCCCGACGGAGTAGCCATTCATTATTATCTACAACAGCCCGCCAAAGATGAAGTGCTGATGGAAATTACCGATGCTTCAGGAAAAATTGTTCGCCGCATCAGCAGCAACGACAAAGGATACTCGCTACCGGCAGACCTCAACATTCCAACCTATTGGATTCGCCCGCAACAATCCCTGTCCAGCGAAAAAGGTGCACACAAATTTGTTTGGGACATGCGCTATGCGCCACTCGAAACGGCCCCCACTTTCCCTATCGCCGCTATTTATCAAAACACCGCCCCCGAAACTGCATCACCCTGGGTACTTCCCGGCAACTATACCATTACCCTTATAGCGAATGGACAAAGCTATTCTCAGCCACTGATCATAAAGATGGATCCCCGTGTAAAGATGAGTCAGGAGCAGCTGGAAGAGCTACACCGCGTTTCTCTTACCTGCTATCAAGCGCGCCAATCTGCACAAACAGCTCTGGAGGAAATCGCAATCGCTAAACAACAATTGAAAGAATATCAGCCCAACGGAAAAACAGATCCTGAATTGATTACTCGATTGGTGCAAGAAACATCAGAACTAGAAGGAGTTGGGGGGCGTCGGATGCGGGCACCCGCCAATAAAGAGCCGGGCTTTGCTACCATAGAGTCTCAGCTTGCCAGCATCGGCAGTATTTGGCAAGAAGCCGACCGCAGCCCCACCAGTCAATCACAGGATGCGCTCAAACAATCGCTGGAAGCACTCAACAAGCTGCAAACAAAATGGGATATTTTGAAAAAGAAAATTGCAAACATCCAATAAGCTACTTATTTATGAAACCACTCAAGCGCCTCCCCCAATCGGAGGCGCTTAATTTTTAGCTGCTCGGAAATTTCCATTTGGCTGAATAAAAGTTAGTCCTGCCAGCTGATCCTTCGCGTCCATATCAAACAACACACTAAAACCCTTTACTGCTTTAAAGTCAAATCGATGATTGCTTACCGGCATTAGCTCATACTCGGGCTGACCCGGAACAAGCACATATAATGAACTTCCTTTAATATAGGTTTTGATGGTAATACCCGACAATAAAAATTCGCCAACATAATTATTGAGAGCCCCCTCTTTTATTATGATGGCATTGTTAGAACGCACAAATACAATTGGCTCTGGAAGTGCCGGCTCAAAACCAAAAAGAGCAGCCGCTTCAATGTCACCTTTTGGTCCTGTAGAAAACCGAAATCTAATCGGAGACTTGTCCGTCGTATCAATGCCCTCCTCCGTATCAAAAGGCAGAAAAATATCATAGTGAAATTGTTGCAACCACCATTGCTGCTGCTTCAGCTTGGCAAACAACGAGTCGCCTTTTTGAATAACTTCAAAAGACCCATAGGCATCGTTCGCATATTTACCCACATACGATGAAAGCGGATGAGAGGGTTGGGTATTGCTTACCCGACCGCTGGTAAATGATTTTTCTGACTGTTGCGCTTGATCTTTTGCTTTCTTTTTTGCAGCCAAAAAATCGGAATTCCAGTCGAACGCGGGAAGTTTGAATAATTTATCGGTGATGAGGTTTCGAACAACAGAAGGAACCGCCGAGCCATTTTGATTGCATAGCACAACAATGCCAATGCTATCGGAAGGGTAAAAACTTGTGCTGGCACTAAAGCCATCAATATTGCCACCATGCTCTACCCGATAATGGCCCTTGTAAGAAACCAAAAACCAGCCGAAACCATAATTGCTGAATTGAATGTCCGGCTTTTCTGGCGACGGCGTTCCGGGTGCCACAATCATTTGCGAACTGATGGCTTCTGCAAAATAATTAGCAGGCACCACTACCGAGTCGTTATACTTACCACCATTGATCCAAGCCCGCAGCCATTGTGCCATATCCTGCACCGTACTGTTGATACTACCAGCCGGGCCCATCCCATCAATATCGTAGTACTTCATCCTATGTATTACTGAATCATGCTTTACATCATACCCAACAGCAGGCTCTGCATAATTGGCAAGCTCTTTTACACTAAAATTAGATTGCCGCATACCAATTTTATTAAAAATGCGGTTGGATATATTAGCTTCCCATTTTTTACCCGTCATCTTTTCCGCCACTACGCCTTGAAGCAGAAACATAAAATTATTGTACTGAAATCTTTGCCGCAAGGGAGCAGACGGCTCCATATACTGAACTCTTTTCGATAGTGCCTCCCGAGTGTCTGGATCGATGTACCAGCTCAAGTCGTGCCGGGGTAACCCGGTTCGGTGGCTCATCATATCCCTGAGTGTAATTTGGTTCGTTAACTCGTTGCTGAAAAATTTTTGTTGCGGCAAATAGGTGGTAACCGGTTTGTCAAAATCGAGTGAATATTCTTTTTGTAAAATACCCAACAAGGCCGCCGTAAAGGCTTTTGTGCACGATCCGATAGCAAACTGAGTGGTCGTGGTTACTGGTAATTTCTTTTCGATATCCCGATATCCAAAACCCTTTGCATACACAACCTTATTTTTTTCAACCACCGCCACCGCAACGCCGGCTGCATGATGATCGGCTAGTATTTTATTAATCGCTGTTTCTAATCCCGCAAGCCTTGGGTCGTTTGCAGTTTGTGCCTGTGTTGACTGCTGAAAACATAGGCCCAGCATTACAAATAATACTCCTAGATTTTTTTTATTAAGTTGCATAGGATGTTTTAAAAGTGATTCGATTTAAATAAAGCGCGAGTAGCTTTTTTTCATTTTTTTATTGCTTTCCTATTAACTGCTCCCAGTTCATCAGGCAATTCCAAACGAGCGGCGCATCATGCAAATTCAAAAACCGATGCAGCGGGTCAAAGGTAAAACCTATCAACGCCCCCTTCCCAACAGGCACTTGAAAAATCGCACCCTGCCCAATAATAGTCGCTTCGTTTCTTACCATGCCCGAAACCAGATAGGGAACATCCGGAGTCGACTTCGCCTCTTCCTTACTCTTTGCTTTTGCAGGCACTCCCATAATCGGCCCATCATACTCCACTTCATCTTTTAACGGCTTGTTTCCATATTGTAATAATATTTTCCCTCTGTCGTATTTTTTTACCTGCAACAGCGGCCCATTCCCTCTAAAGATGGGGAAAGAAGCGGGGAAGCCATTCAATACGGGACTACCTGCTTGTCTCACTTTGGTCATTACAATAGAGCCCGGATGAAAAAGTCCGGAAGCATCGTATATATCCAAGCCGTCGGCCAATCCAGTTTCTGCCATAATGCGCGTGCTGTTATCGAGACTGATAAGCAGACCGCCTTTTTCAACAAACAGGCGAAGTTGAGCCATCCCTGCAAACCCGGGACCGCCCGTCATATCATTGGTTGAATCGGGATATCCATGCGAAGGAAATGCCTCCGTTTTTGTATAGGGCATGGGTCCAAAGCGACTGTCGATCTCATTGATAAAATCACTGGCACTACCTCCTGTTCTTGGAATCAAAATCACATCCACTCTACTATTCAGGTCGCCTCTTTTTAAATCATCTTTTTGCAACGAAACATAAGGAACCCCCATTTGCTCAAAAGTATAGCGCGCCCAACCCTCGTCCTGCGTGTTATACCAGGTATGATAAATGCCCACACGAGGCAGCTTCATCACATTGCGCTTAACCGTATTGGGAATGGCAGATACTTGTTGCAAATCCAATCCGAATTGCTGCGCTATCGCCTGTGCGTCTTCTTTCGAAAGGCCTTCCCAATAAATACTTCCGGCTAGTGCACTATCCTTGCCTGAGGCAATTATCCATTTTTCTGCAAGTATCTGTTGCTTAACTGATGGATTGTTTTTTTGTATTGCATACGCAGCCGCCAACACTTTTTGTTGGGCAGAATATTTCAACAAATATTGGGTGCCGGTTCCGGTAATGTTTCCTTTATACAACACCGGGTCAGATACGGGCTTGAGGTTGCTCCTCGAAAAAGCTACACTGTCTTCCTGCTTTACTGTTACACCATACAAATAGCCCATCGTCCAGGCAATATCATCATAGGGTGGAAACTTGGCTTCTTTTGGAAAAGACTGTTTGGTTAACAACGACACAGCAAGGTTTCGATAGGGCTGATCTAGCAGAATCACGTAATCATTCTTTTGCTTGCCCGTATCAACTTGATGTACTTCTATTTGTTGTTTACGCAGCTGATTAATCAGAAACGCCACCATGGAAGGATCTTTTTGTGCATACGGAACCACAAAACAGCCCGGCTTATCTTTTTTCCCACGCTGAATATTATTAACGCCCTTCTGGTAAAAATTTTTCAATAGTTGCCGCGCATTGTCGGCGGTATAGGTAAGCGAGGCCAGCACGCCGGCTTGCATATAATTAATATTATTTCTTGATGACCAGTTCACCATTGGCGTTGCGGGGTCTGGCCGATACCACTCGCGGCTCGTTACTGCATCGCCGGCATATTTGCTATCGGTTAAATTCCGCATATAGGTGTTGGCACCCGCATTTCCAAAGGTCTCATAAAAACGACCGATTGAATTGTGGTTGTTGGCTACCCAGATTCCATATCCCGGATACCATCCGTCGTAAAATGCCCAGGTGAATGCGCCGGGCAGGCCTTGGGCAGCAAGAGTAGTAATATCATGATTCGCCATCACCTGCCACTCGCCAATGGTAATAGGATCTATGGTTTCGTTATATGGCCCCGTTCCGGTACTCATATAAATCAACGGCACCGACTCGTGTAGATCTAGCATAACCGTTGGATGCCACTCATAATACATTTGAAAAATGGCATTCGTTAACGCTTGTGAAACCTGAATCCCGTCGCGATTGTTGTCGTGATATACATACTTACCCCAATACGGCGAAGAGCGAGGAAAACCATCATCAAATGTGTTACGAGACTTTGTATAGCGATAGTACCAGTCAACCTGCTTATCCCTCCCATCGGGTTCTGCCACCGGATTAATTACTACCACCACCTGGTTCAATATAGCGCGTATGGCAGGAGAGGAAGAAGTGATCAACCGAAATGCCAACTCCATCAACATTTCCGGCGATCCCATTTCGGGCGAATGAAGTCCTGCATTTAAATAAAATACAGGCTTGGTTGTTTGAATAATCTGATCCGCTTCAGCAGCAGTTATTTTTCTTGGGTCGGCCAACAGTGCGAGTTGCTTTTTTTGCTGAGCCAGCTGTTGCTGGGTTTCTTTGGAAGCAACTACAACCTGATAAATAGGGCGCCCTTCTTCGGTGGTGCTTACCTGATTCATTTGTAAATTAGGAGAGCTGGCAGCCAACTGCTGATAGTAGCCATAAATCTCGCGCGTGGTATGCATTACCCCCGGGGCTCCAATGATATTGCCAAAATATTTTTCAGGAGAGGGTACGCTGGTACTGATTTCCAGATTCAAAACCGACTCGGGCAAAAAACGCGTATCGGTAGTATACGCTTTGATCTTCCCGTTATATCCGGTGTCAATCGTTTGTGCCGTGGCAACATTGTTCTGGACAAAAATCAGGAACAGTAAAAAAAGGCAAGAAGAATTTTTCATACAAGCAGTTGGGTGAGGATTTTCAGTTTGCCCTACAATTTACTGATTACCCTCAAAACATCCCGCCTACCCGATCATATTTTCCCGCTCTTTTTGTAATCGGAACATTTCGTCTCGCAAGCGAGCCGCTTCAATAAAGTCCATATCGCGGGCGGCTTTTTCCATTTGCTTCTTGGTTTGTGCGATGGCCTTCTCTATCTGCGGAATGGTTTGATATACCGCCTGCTCTTCTGCAACCGTAGCCACCAGCGACTCGTCTTTTTGCAGGGCATAGGGCCGCGAAGGGTCGTATCCTTTAATGTCTAACACCGAACCCTGGGCCATAATCTGATCAATACTTTTATGAACAGTGCGTGGAACAATTCCGTGCAGTTGATTAAACTCTAACTGCTTTATCCGGCGGCGCGAAGTTTCGTCAATGGTACGCTGCATGCTCTCAGTAATTTTATCTGCATAAAATATTACCCTTCCCTCCACGTTTCTGGCGGCACGGCCGGCCGTTTGGGTAAGTGATTTTTCATTCCGTAAAAACCCCTCTTTGTCAGCATCCAAAATAGCTACCAGCGCCACTTCCGGCAAGTCGAGCCCTTCGCGCAATAAATTTACGCCCACCAACACATCAATCTCTCCCAGCCGCAGCTGTCGCAAAATCTCTACCCGCTCCAGCGTATCTACATCGCTGTGTATGTATTTCGATTTGATCTGAATTCTGCCCAGATATTTATCCATCTCCTCCGCCATTCTTTTGGTTAGCGTGGTAACCAATACCCGAAAGCCTTTCTGAACCGTTACATCAATTTCTTCCAGCAAATCATCAATCTGATTAACGCTGGGGCGCACTTCAATGGGAGGGTCTAACAACCCGGTAGGCCGCACTATCTGCTCCACCACTACACCACCTGTTTTTTGTAGCTCATAATCGCCAGGCGTTGCGCTTACAAAAATGGTTTGCCCTACCATCGACTCAAACTCATGAAAGTTCAGCGGGCGGTTATCTAGGGCACTGGGCAGGCGAAATCCATAATCTACCAACACCAGCTTTCTGCTACGGTCGCCCCCATACATGCCTGCAACCTGAGAAACGGTTTGGTGACTTTCATCTATCACACATAAAAAATCTGGAGGAAAATAATCCAGCAAACAGAAGGGACGCGTGCCCGGTTTCCTGCGATCAAAAAAGCGGGAGTAATTTTCAATACCATTACAATATCCCAGCTCGCGAATCATCTCCAAATCGTATTCTACCCTTTCTTTTATTCGCTGTGCTTCCACAAATTTTCCCTGCGAGGTAAAGTAGGTTGCCTGTGCCATCATTTCGTCCTGTATATCGTGCATCACCTGCACGATCATGTCTTTCGGAGCGAGATAAATGGTGGCGGGAAAGATGGCCGCATTCTCCATCGTTTCCATTCTTTTTCCCGTGGCAGTATCCATGCTTTCAATCGATTCAATTTCATCACCAAAAAAAGTAATGCGATAACCAAAGTCAACATACGGCAGGTTAATATCAATCGTATCTCCCTTTACTCGAAAAGTGCCGCGGGTGAAATCGCCCTGTGATCGATTGTATAAAGAGTTTACCAGCGCATGTAAAAAGCCTTGGCGCGAAAGGGTTTGTCCTCTTTGCAGCCGAATAATCCCATTTGCATATTCGGTAGGGTTTCCCATACCATAAATACAACTTACGCTAGCTACCACAATGATATCTCTTCTTCCGCTCAGCAATTGTGAAGTGGCCTGTAAACGCAGTTTGTCGAGCTCTTCATTAATGCTAAGGTCTTTTTCGATATACACATTGCTTACCGGCATATAGGCTTCGGGCTGATAATAATCGTAGTAGCTTACAAAATAGCCTACAGCATTTTCGGGGAAGAACTGTTTAAATTCTCCATATAGCTGGGCAACCAGCGTCTTGTTGTGCGTGAGTACCAGGGTTGGACGTTGCGTTTGCTGAATTAGATTGGCAATCGTAAAGGTTTTTCCGCTGCCTGTTACTCCCAACAAGGTTTGATAGCGCTCGCCACTGTTCACCCCGTCCACCAGTTGTTCAATGGCTCCGGGCTGATCGCCAGCCGGCTGATAGTCGGTATGAAGAATGAAAGGCATGTATATGGTGTTGATTAGCGCACATCCAGAAACAATCCCGAATGCCTACTGCAAAACTATGTTGTAAATGGGTATCGGCGGACGAAAGTATTGTTCTGATTCCCGTTGCTTATAAATTTTGCGCAACACCGACATCCCTTTTACCACTCTTCCGAATGCGGCAAAGCCCTGTCGGTCGGCAATGTTTTCACCACCAGCATCCAGTCCTTTTTGTCGGCCCAAACAAATAAAGAACTCCGAGCCGGCAGTTCCAGGTGCGCCCCTGGCAAGGGAAATGGTACCATCTTTATGTTCAATTCCGGTTTGTTGGGTGCTTTCGTGCGGAATGCCCGGCAAGGTAGAGGCCCGCGCATAGTTGGTTTTCCAGATACCTCCCTGAATCAGCTCTGTTTTGGGTGCATTGCTTGGTTGATTTTCTATTGTGAGTACGCGATAAAACTGACTATTCTTATAATATCCGGAATCTATATAACTCAAAAAAGCCTGCACGGTTTTAGGTGCCTGATTAGCATATAGTTCCAGTTCGATTTCTCCATATCCTGTTTGAATTACCACATGGGGCGTGTTGGATGTGCGGGTTTTGCTGCCGCAGGAAATCAACAGCAAGGATGCCGCTATAATCCATACCGAAAATCCGCCTCCCAGTCTCGTAAAAATTACCATTTCGGATGTTTCTTCTTTTTTTGTGCCATCATCCAGGGCAATAGCTCGGGTTCGGCAAACGCATTGTCCCAGCTATTATGATTTACCCCGGGATATTCAGAATATTTAACGTGTCGGGCACCCTTTTCCATTAACAATTTATACAATTGGCGGTTGAATGTGGGCTGCACCACCACATCTTCGGCACCATGAAACATCCACATAGGCACCGGACCAGCATTGGCAACAAAAGCTGCAACATCCGTAGCGCCACAAATAGGAAACGCGGCAGCAAAATAACCGGGATAACGAATCAACATATCATAGGTTCCCAGCCCTCCCAACGAAAGTCCGCCGATATAAATCCTTTTTGCATCCACCCGTTTTTGTTGTAGTAACTGATCCATTAGTTCTTTTACTAACAAAGCGGGTCGGCTGGCAGAAAGAGAGGCATCCATAATCCAGTCATTGCTTTTTACGCCCTTTCGGTATCTCGACCAAGCGCTGTCTTTCGGGCATTGCGGAAAAATTACAATGGCAGGATAGTTGTTACGAATATCTTCCCGAACAAATAACTTGCCGCCATGCGTTAATTGCAGCGCATTGTCGTTGCCCCGCTCACCCGATCCGTGTAGAAAAACAATCAGCGGATACGCTTTTTCGGCGCGGTAATTTTCCGGATATAAAATTCGATAATTCAGGGTGTCTTTTCCGGACAAGAAAATCTTTTTTTCGTACAGAGATAGATCTTGCGCCTGAAGCAGGAAACAAAACAAGAGGGAGCAAAGTGAAAGGAGTCCTTTTATCATATGATTGAGTGCTTGAGAACTAAATTAAACTATTTGTAAGGCAATTTCGCCAAAGTTCTGGAATACCCAAAAAGGAAGGACGTTTTAAATACGGTGAGAATTGGCTAGAAAATTATTGATAAAATAAATAAAAAACCCGGTCTGGGGGATGACCGGGCTTTTTCTGCATAAAAAATATCAGGGCTTAATTACTTTAAATCCTTTAATACTGCTGATAAAATCCAGCGACTCGGCTTTGTTTTCAGAATACTCAATAAAACAAGAAAATCGTGCTGTTAAACCAGATAAGCTCAGATACGCAACTTCATCTTGTGCTACATAATACCTGAGCGCGTCTTTAACATATATTGCCCCAGAGGGAGAGCTGTCCTCCGCATCTATTCCCTTATATTCTTTTAACTCCAATGCTGGCCGCCCAACGCGCGCATCGTAATCATAAGAATATCTGCTATACTGCCGATTGGTAGAGCTATACTCGGTGTTTCTGCTTCCTTTCACTGGCCGCAGATTGATTGTTTTAGAATATTTCCCTGCATCCATTGCCACCTTATAAGAGGTAAGAACCCCCCAGGTATTTTGAGCAACAAATTGATGCATGATTGCCCGCGATGTGTTGGATCGAAGCTCATATTCCGGGCCGTTGAAGTTAAGGGTGTATGTCGCCTGGCCAAGGTCTTCTCTATCATCGTGCGTTCTTCTCGATTTAACAGAATAAATGCCCGGCTTAACTTCAACTGTCTTTTTATCTCCATACTCATACGATGAGGTTCCCCGACGCTCGTTGGTTATTTTTTCTAGCGACTGCAACTCCAGCATAATGGGAACTTTTTTCTGCGTTGCGTCTGCCAGTATAGCAGCGAACTCTCTACTCTTACCCTTTAGGCTCATGAACTCCCCGCTTTCGCCGATTCTGATGGCTAAAATTTTATCTCTTAGTTTAAGCTGACTTTTGTCGGCAGGGCTTCCGGGAAGCACATGGCTAACTTCAGGATACTTATCAGATGAATAGCATTTAAAGCCCAAATCCGCCTGTGGCAGGTCTACATAATTATAGTCAAGCGCTTTTAGGGTTTTATGAATATAATTATTGAGGATGTCTAAATTCTTATTGGTCTTAAACTTCAGATCTAGCTCTATCGTCCAGTCATAAATCAATCCCTTGTAGGGCTCGGAGGCTTTTATTTCATAGTCTATACAATCGGGGAAAACCCTTCTGGCAAATTCAGCAAGCGAGCTAACAATATTTACTTCGCTTTCCTCGGCAAGCTTCTCGTTAATCATTTTTGCTTTGATTCCCGAAACAAACTCACGAGCATCATAGTCAATGTTTTTTCCGTTGCTCTTGATAAAAGTAGCCAGCTTTTGCTTAGACATAGTCACTTTCAAAACAACAGAATGCTTGTCATTTACTACTATGCTACTTACCTCTTCAAAATTGTTGATGTTACCCGAGCTGAAGGTATAGATTTCGTCTTTTTGAAGCTGGTCATTAGAAACAACCGTGCTGGTGCTAACAAATGTGCCATAAATTTTTTCAATGGCGTTTCTCAATGCATTGTTTCTGGCCGACTCGTAGCTGTTGCCCGTGCCTTGAGAAATAACGGAGATGGATTCTTGAGCAAAGGAAAGTTGAGCGAATAAAAGGAATAGAGAAAACAGTAGGGGTTTTTTCATAGGACTGTTTTTTAGCCCTCTCCGACTTCCATCAATAATTAGATGAACGGCCGGGAGCGTTATTGGATTTTAATTGGATGGCAAATATAAGGATCTATCTGTTTATCTCGTATTAGGCCAAAAGTGTCCTTTCAGAATTATAAAAATATTAAGATATTGCCTTTGATTGTTATTAATAAGTATGGTCGGGCGCTAAAATTAAAGGGAGCAAATCGCACTATTACACAACCATATTTGTATCAAAGTGGGTCTGCTATGTTGTGCCTGTCAATTTTACCTTGCTGCTTTTTACCTCACCATCCCCTGCAAATAATCCGCCAGCCGCTGAATAGCCGCCGACACTTCTTTTATCTGAGCCTCCGCTTCGGACCAGTTGCGCTGTTCGATAGCCTCTCTTACTCCTGGAATGGTTTTTACCCCATAGCCGGTATAAAAACCGGGAGCATATAAAGTGTGCTTATACCATCCTCTTCGTGGCAAACCCCCAACAGTTAACAACTCCTGCTCTGCGATAAAAAGCTTGCTATTAACAACGGCTAACGAAGAGGGGTTATTCGCCAAGGCTTTCTCACAATATTCCCACAGAGCCTTGCTCGACTTATCCAACGCGGCCAGCGAGTTGGTTAGGGGCTGAAAGGAAAAGATGGGAACCGACTCCTTCACTGTTGGCGTTCGCAACGGATTGGTAGCAGAATTGGCCAGATCATATCGGTTGGTACTTATCAGCAGATTCTCTAATTCGGTTTGTGCACGCATTTTATCCGTTTTTTCCATCAGCTCTTCTACATATCCATGTACGGTTTTGTGCAGACTTCTAAAATCAAATGGCAACAAGTCGGCCTGGGATAATCGCAATACAGCACGGCCGGCAGTTTGTGAAAGGGCCACCCCATAAGCAAACGTGGGATCTTTAAACCGGCGATATAAATCGTAAGAATCATAAATAGAATGGTACTCGCCGCCGGCATCTTCTCCGCCAAAATCTATATTCAATGCCGGAATACCCGCATGCTGAATAAAGGAGGAATAATCAGACCCCGAACCCATCGCACCCAATTCAAAAACGGTTGCGTTTACAGCTTCGCTCTTTTCTTTCGCATCGGTGGCACTGATGGCTTTTTTTGCCTGCGCTCTTTCAAAAACGGACACGTTGGTTTTAGGATCCTTCACCTCTTTGCTGATTTCGCTGATTAAATTTTCCAGGGCATGAGAACCTTCGGCCGATAAAAATCCCCTACCGTTACCGTCGGTATTGATATAGGCCACGGTTTTTTGCCGCAACTCTTTTTCATGATCTTCCAGCCACTCGGTTGAACCAATCAATCCGGGCTCTTCTCCATCCCATGCGCAATACACCAATGTTCTTGCGGGTTTCCAGCCGCTCTTTACCAGTTGGCCAATTGCACGGGCCTCTTCCATCATGGAGCTTAGTCCGCTTACTGGGTCGGCTGCCCCGTTTACCCAAGCATCGTGGTGATTGCCACGAATAATCCACTGATCGGGATATACCGTTCCGGGTATTTTGGCGATTACATTATGCGCGGGCTTTCTGTCCCAACTGAATTTTACTTTCAAGTGCACGCGCGCGCTGCCGGGGCCAACATGATAAGTGAAAGGCAGGGCTCCCCGCCAACTCTCTGGGGCTACCCTTCCGCCCAACTGCTTCAATAATGGCGCCGCATCTTTATAACTAATTGGCAATACCGGTATCTTCAAAAGATTCGGCGCAGATAAGCGATCCAGTCGAGGCGCATTTTCAGTAGCCCCAATATTTGGGGTGAGTGGGTCGCCGGGATAAATCACCATGTCCATGATAGAACCACGTTGCACGCCATACTCATTTTTAAAGGCGCCCTTCGGATACACTTCGCCCTGATAATATCCATCGTCTTTCGGATCGGAGTAAATTAAACAGCCTACTGCTCCATGCTCCTGTGCCACTTTTGGTTTGATGCCTCTCCAGCTGCGGCCATATTTTGCAATCACAATTTTTCCCTTTACACTAACCCCCATCTGGTTCAGCTTTTCGTAGTCTTCGGGTAATCCATAATTCACAAACACCAGCTCTGCAGTTACATCACCATCAGCACTCCAGGCATTGTACGTTGGAAGCTGCCCTTCTTGATTGGACGTGCCATCTTCATTCAGTGCTGGCTCTTTTAATCCCGCCTTAAAATAAAGCGGGCCAGTCATTTCCAATTCCCGAACAATGGGCGTAGGAAACAACACTTGATAGGTTTCGATCTTTGTATCCCATCCCCACTCTTTGAATTTTTTTTCCAGACTTTGCACCACTGCCTTTCCACCCGGCGAGCCTAAGTGGTGCGGAATAGCAGAATATTCTTTGATGTTCGCTTCAATTCGCTCCGCGCTTAGTTGCTGGTCGAATTTTTTTTCTAGCTGCTGCTGGGTTTGCGCGCTGGCAGCCTTAAATCCACTTATTTGTGCGGTCGCCCAACCAAAGGGAAAAAGCAAACTAGCAGCGATAGTTACAAAGCATTTATTCATGGGTGCTGTTTTATTCGATTAAATTATTCTTTTACCCAATCCGGATGTTGCAGATGCCATTCCGAAAGCCGCTGATACCACTCTGCTGCCGCTAATAACTTTCCTTCTTCATACAACCCACCAATAAAGGTGATGCTTGTTGGCAGCCGATTCCGATTATCGAATCCAGTAGGTACACAAATTGCAGGATGGCCTGTTAAATTGGTGATGGCACCTTGGTTGCCACTTCCGCGGGTAGGACAAATTATCACGTCTACCGTGCTCATCAATTCGTTCATTTTTTTCATCAGCAAATAACGATGGCGATTGGCGTTGATATATTCTACGGCCGTCATCATGCGAGAAACCCGAAAGGAGTTGGGCCAATCAAATTTTCCCTGCCGCGTCATTTCGTCGTCTATATTGTTACGAGTAAAATCATCAAAGGCGGCGGCAGCTTCTGCGCTGATTACCACGTCCATGATATTAAACGGATAGGCCGAGGTGTCCGGAAAGTCTACCGGTATTAAATTACAACCCGCTTCTCTAAATGCTTGCAGCACTTTCCATTCGCTACGGGAAGTGTCGGTGATGCGATCAAAATAATTTTTGGCATAGGCAATCTTCAACCCCCTACCATCGCTGTTCGGCTGATAATTAAACCGAGTGTGAATCGCACTCGCATCTGCGCCATCGGTTCCATGGATGGCAGCAAACACAATCGCAGCATCCGCTGCGCTGCGACAAATCGGACCTACTTTATCCAGACTCCAACTCAAGGTCATTCCTCCGCTTCTGCTGATACTTCCGAATGTAGGACGCAAGCCGCTTAGTCCGCAAGTAGATGCCGGAGAGATGATTGAGCCCCAGGTTTCTGTTCCAATAGCAAAGGGCACCAACCCCGCTGCAGTGGCAGAAGCCGAGCCCGCAGAAGATCCGGAAGAGCCGGTTGCGGTATTCCAAGGATTGCGCGTGCGGCCGCCATACCAATAATCGCCCATGGCCAGCGCGCCCAAAGAAAATTTGGCTACCAATACGGCTCCCGCCTCCTGTAACTTTTGATAAACATACGCGTCTTCCTCTATCGCTTGCGATTGATAAGGCGCGGCACCCCAGGTGGTTTTGGTTCCTTTAACTGCAAACAAATCTTTCAATCCGTAAGGAATTCCGTGCAGCGGCCCTCGATATTTTCCGGCGGCGATTTCTTCATCTGCAGCCCGGGCTTGCTGTAGGGCTATTTCTTCAGTAAAAGAAATTACGCAATGAAGTGTATCTCCATATTTTTTCAGTCGATCTATAAAAAAAGTGGTTAAGTCAAGGGAGGTCAGTTTTTTATTTTTCAGCAAATAGGCCAATTGCGAAACGCTGTAAAACGCAAGTTCGTTTTTGTTGGCTGGCATTTCTGTTGCTGAAAACTTCCAGCGGATATTGTCTTTTCGCGTATCGATAACCATGCCCGGCAATAAAGGACTCTGCCACAAACTCATGGGCACACTGTTAGCGAGGGTTTGCTTGTGCATCAGTCGATAGTTCAGCAGGTTTTCCTGAATGCCATCATACATCGTGTCTAGCTCCTGTTGGGTAAAGTTCAAATCAAATAGCTTGGCAGCAGCTGCCATATCTGCCACCTTAATGGGGGTTGGCTTGTTCGCTTCTTGCGCTAAGGCCATTGTGGCAAAACATACCGTAGTTAAAATAAAAAGTGAAAATATCTTTTTCATACGCTTGGTTGGGTAAGTTTAATCCATATTTGTTCGTCTAGTAATTGATTGTTTTTATATACAGCCTGTTGGTGGGTGGCTTCTAAAATAAATCCATTTTTCTCTAATACACGTGTGGATGCAAGATTGCCGCTAAAAACTTTGGCTTGTATCCGAACCATATTCGGAAGGGTACAAATATATTGAGTGAGCAGCCGAACCGCTTCGGTAGCAATGCCCGAACCCCAATATGCCTCGCCTATAAAATAGCCCATTTCGCAAGATTGTCGATAGATGTCTGTTCCCGGAACAAAGCCAATGCTCCCAACCAATATTCCTTTGCTTTCTACGGCAAAGTTTTCCGGCGGCTGTTGTTTGCCTGCATGCGAAATCCATTGCACCGCATCGCTGTGTGTATACGGCGTTGGAAAGGCATCCCGCAGCCATTGATACACGCGTGGATTATTAGCAATCTCCACCAGCGGAGCAGCATCCGTCATTTGCCAAGGGCGTAGCAACAAATCATTCATGGTCGGTAATCGGTCGGTTTAAGTAGCCGGAATAATCGGGTACCGTTGCCAAATATTCGTCTTGCATAAAAGGCGAAGTCATTATAAAATCAGCCGTTGCCCGATCGCAGGCCATAGGCAAATTCCACGCTACGCATAATCGTAAGAGGGCTTTTACATCGCTGTCGTGGGGCTGTGCCTCCATAGGATCCCAGAAAAAAAACATCATGTCGATTTCGCCATTCGCAATCATCGCACCTATTTGTTGATCGCCTCCGAGCGGACCGCTTAATAATTTTTTTACCGGTCGATCCAGCTTTTCTTCCATCATTTTGCCCGTGGTTCCTGTGGCTATCAATTCATGTTTTGAAAGCGCCTCTTTGTTGTGCATGGCCCATTCTAAGAGGTCGGCTTTTTTATGGTCGTGTGCCACAAGGGCGATTCTTTTTCTTTTGCCTAATTGCTTGTGTACAAACATGCGGAGGGAATTGGTAACTATGAAGATACGGCAAGCTGCTTAGATTTCTCCACCAGGCGATTTGATAACACAAAGTAGGCAGATGCGGGGAGGGAGGCTGTTATAACGGTGGAAAGTATTGCACCGGTTCCCGCCGCAGAAAGTATTAGCCAAATCAACAATAAATATATTGGGTATAAGAAAAGCAGCGCCGCAAATAATACCGAATCATAAAACACAGTACCCCGGGTAAGCGATTCAATTTTACTTCTCAGCGGAACATAAAATGGAAAGTGAAGCGCGATAGACAACCAATACAATAGCCGTAAAAATGAAGAGGGGGCAGGTGTTAGACTGGCAGATGGGATTTGTATGCAGGCTTCCAGTTTTGGATAAAGGATGCGATTAAATCGGGCGAGGTTGTGTTGTTCCTGGTCGCCCTCAAAAATTTGCTCGGGAAAAATAGGCGATCCAAAAGTTACCGTGGCGGCTTTTCCAATTCGGGTAAAGCTACTATAGGCAACCCCCACCGGCAGATAGCAACATTCTGGCAGGTCTCTTGCTTCCAAGGCAATGCGGGCCGCCCCTTTTTTAAAGGGCTGTAGCTCGTGCGTGTTTAAACAAATTCCTTCTATAAATATTAACAGCGTACCGTTATTGGCAAGCACCTCGTGGGAATATCGAAAAGTGGTTCGGTTTAAGTGCACGTGCGCTCTTCCTTCGCGAATTCTGTATACCGGATACATGTTTAGTAAGCGTAAAAGCCTCCTGTGCCAGGGCTTTGTAAACACATCACCCCTTGCTAAAAAATGAATTGGTCCCTTGCAGGCCATCGCAATTATTACAGCATCTAAAAAAGAGTCGGGGTGGTTGGCCACCAACAAAGTGGGTTTTCCCGGCCGCCAGTTTGTCGCAAAGCGAATGGTAAGCGAAGGAATAAACCAGCGCAGTGCCAACCTTGTCCATATGCTAAGCAACGCGTATATCAACGTATAAATATGAGCAATAAATATACTTAATTCTGTTGCGGTAGCATGCTATTTTCGGTGTTGTGTTATTTTCGACGGAGCTATTACTTATCAAAATAAAAAACCGCTCCTTAGAAAAGGAACGGTTTTACTAACTAAACCATCAATCCTATACAACACATTTTATATAAAGCGCTTTCCTTCATTGTTGGGTGCGCACTTCATGAATACTTTTACTATCGCGGCTCCGCAGCTAAATTTTTCGCTGTTATTTGCGTAGTGCCTACCAGAGCTTTACGCTTCTGCGGCAGCAATTTTTTGCTCCGAAACTTTGGCACGAATCTTCGCTTCAATTTCGTTGGCCAATTCGGGATTGTCGTGCAACAAAGTTTTAACCGAATCTCGTCCCTGGCCTAATTTGTTGGCCTCATAGCTAAACCAGCTACCGCTTTTTTGCACGATGCCTAATTCTACGCCCATATCGATGATTTCTCCCAACTTGCTGATGCCTTCGCCGAAAATGATATCGAATTCTGCTGCGCGGAACGGAGGAGCCACTTTATTTTTTACCACTTTTACTTTTACGTGGTTACCAACGGCTGCATCTCCGTCTTTGATCTGCGTCATCCGACGAATATCGAGGCGCACAGAAGCATAAAACTTCAGCGCGTTTCCGCCAGTGGTAGTTTCGGGGTTGCCAAACATAACACCAATTTTTTCGCGCAACTGGTTAATGAAAATACATACCGTATTGGTTTTATTAATTGTAGCCGTAAGCTTCCGCAGCGCCTGACTCATCAATCGGGCGTGTAACCCCATTTTGCTGTCGCCCATTTCTCCTTCAAGTTCGCTTTTGGGAACCAACGCAGCCACCGAATCAATTACCACCACGTCCAGCGCTCCAGACAAAATCAGGCGATCCGCTATTTCCAAGGCCTGTTCGCCATAGTCGGGCTGTGAAATCAACAAGTTGTCTACATCCACCCCTAGCTTTTTGGCATAGGAGCTGTCGAACGCATGCTCCGCATCAATAATAGCACACATGCCGCCCTTTTTCTGTGCCTCAGCAATCACATGTATGGCAATCGTTGTTTTACCGGAGGACTCCGGTCCGTATATTTCTATAATTCTTCCTTTGGGAAGCCCGCCCACACCCAAAGCCACATCCAGGCCAATGGATCCGGTTGAAATAACTTCCATCGGGTCTTGACTTTTTTCGTTCATCATCATCACGCTTCCCTTGCCATAGTCTTTGTCTATCTTGTCGATAGTTAGCTTCAGCGCCTTCAGTTTTTCTGCATTACTCATGTTGTGTCGTTTTAATAGAGGTTAGTAGTTCGTTCCCACAAAAATACATTCTTTCTCCGAACAAACTAATTTTTTTAGTATTTTTTTACTAACGTCATTAGTTTTTGCTTTATTGCACAAAAATAGGGGTTGGTTATCCCAGCCCCTACGTGTTTATACCTGATTTATACCCGTTTTTTCCCCGATTACCAGCCTATTCCATAGTCTTCACCGTTATTAGAAGACCCTCCCCAAAGCGTTCCGTGCTTTTTGTCGAGAAAAATCGCATTAATCGGACCGCTGGTTCTGTCGCCAAGGCTGATAGTATAGCCCATTTTTTTGAGGGCTTCCCGGGTGGCCTGAGGTGTTTTGTTGCCTAGCAGCAGTTCGCCCGCCCTTGGCCTGCGATCGCTTAGCTTGGTTCCGCCAAGCGACAGCCATAGCTGATTGGTGTTGATGTTGGCCGCCTCAGTAGCTTGCTGAACCGTCATGCCAAAGTCTACCATATTTACCAAAAACTGCAACAGATTTTGGTCCTGCGTGTCTCCCCCCTGCACAGCAAACGCAACATAAGGCTCGCCGTTTTTCATTGCGAGCGAAGGGGTTAGGGTAACCCTTGGTCGCTTGCCGGGCGCCACCACATTAAACGGGTTGATGGCCGAATCTAGCACAAAGCTCTGCAGGCGCTGGCTCATGCCCACACCCGTATTGCCCGCAATGGTTGCAGGCACCCAGCCGCCACTTGGGGTGATGGAAACCACCCAGCCATCTTTATCGGCAGCCTCCACACTGGTTGTGCCCATCCAAAGCCGCTCCATATAGGCTTCGCGCTCAGTATTCATTGCCGTTCCGCCACTATCATGTGCCGGCAAAAAGTTTCGTTTGTTTGCGCTGTCGGTCAATTGTTTTCTCCCCTCCAATAATTGGGTATAGGGATTTTTCCGGCCCTCGAAAGGATAAGGATCTCCGGGCATAACCAGCGCGTCGTTTCCGTCTTTTCGCATTTGCGCCAGTCTTGCTTTTGCATAGTCTTTGCTCAACAGCCCCTGCATCGGTTGGCCAACATTGTACGCCGGATCTCCATAATAAAAATCGCGGTCGGCAAACGTCATGTTCATTACCTGATACATCGTGTGGATATACTCCGGAGAATTATAGCCCATTGCTTTCAAATTGAGCGGCTCCAGCATGTTCAGCGATTGTAATAACATCGGCCCCTGCGTCCACTGAGATAATTTATATACTTCTACGCCACGATAATTCACGTGCATCGGCTCTTCTTCTTTTACTTTCCAGTTAGCCAGGTCTTGCATCGTTATCAATCCGCCCTGCTCTTTACTGCCCCGCACAAACTCTTCGGCAACATCCCCTTTATAAAATCGGTCACAAGCCGCTTGTATAGCTTCGATGCGCGACTTCCCCTTTTTAAGCGCCTGTTGTTCCGCTTCCACTAGTTTGGTGAGCGTGTTCAGCAAATCCTGCTGCACAAATATTTCTCCCGCTTCCGGCGCTTCGCGTTTTTCACCCAAGTGCGGCAAGAAAACTTTTTTACTGTAAGGCCATTGCTTAATGCGGTCTTTTGCACGCTCAATGCTGTTGGCGGTTTGCGCCTCTATGGGATAGCCAGCTGCCAGCTGCATAGCCGGCGCCAATACTTTTTGCAAACTCATCGTACCATATTGCTGTAGCATGTGGCAAATTCCACCAACGGTTCCGGGGGTTATGGCTGCCAGCGGACCATATTCGGGCGGAAACTGATAGCCCCTTTCTTTAAAAAATTCCGGGGTTGCTCCGGTGGGAGCAACTCCGAGGGCATTAATGCCAATAACTTTTTTGGTTTTCGGATTATAAATCAAGGCCTGCGTTTCCCCGCCCCAGCTTAATACGTCCCACATAGTGCATGTAGCCGCCAGCATCGCACAAGCCGCATCCACCGCGTTGCCGCCTTGTTGAAAAACCATCGATC
>JBIINW010000165.1:0-6067 GCA_044337245.1 Sediminibacterium sp.
TCTGTAAATTAATGCAATCTACTCCCTTTGAATATATACCCTCTTCGGGAAGTTACTTTGCTTGTTTTCGCTATGGTAATTTTAGCAATGAACCAGATCGGGAAATGGCGATTCGGTTAACCAAAGAGCATGGGGTAGCTACCGTGCCGGTTTCTGTATTTTATCAGGATAATACAGACCACAGGGTATTACGTTTTTGTTTTGCCAAAAAAGAAAGTACACTGGAGGAAGCTGTAAAAAGGTTACAGACATTTCATCCATAACCTTCTGCTTAGCCTACCTTCCATCCCCATCGAGCAGATTTCCTAATCCTCCCAACAAACTTCCCTCTTCTCTGCGTGAAGTAGTGCCATACTGCAAAATTCTTCCAGCAAGTCGGCTGATAGGTAGGGTTTGTATCCAAACTTTACCCGGCCCTCGCAGGGTAGCAAAAAATAATCCCTCACCGCCAAACAAACTGTTTTTAATACCACCAACCATTTGAATATCATAGTCGATGCCGCCGGTAAACCCCACAATACAACCGGTGTCAATTTTTATGAGCTCTCCGGGTTGTAATATTTTTTCTAACACATGGCCTCCGGCGTGTAAAAAAGACATACCATCGCCTTCCAATCTTTCCATAATAAAACCTTCTCCTCCAAATAATCCTGTTCCCAATTTGCGTTGAAATTCTATACCAATGCTTACCCCTTTGGCAGCACAGAGAAAAGAATCTTTCTGGCAAATAATGGTATTATTCAGTTCTGCTAAATTCAACGGAATAATTTTACCGGGATAAGGGGAAGCAAACGAGACATGCTTTTTTCCTTGTCCGGCATTGGTGAAAGCCGTCATAAATAAATTTTCACCTACCAATACGCGCTTACCCGCATTCAACAGTTTGCCAAACAATCCACCCGTTTGCTGTTTGCTTCCATCCCCAAATATGGTTTCCATGGCAATTCCATCGTCCATCATCATAAATGCGCCGGGTTCGGCAACAGCCGTTTCTCCGGGATCGAGTTCAACTTCTACATACTGCATTTCTTCCCCAAAAATCCGGTAGTCTATTTCGTGGTTCGCTATCATATACTTTGTTTGATACAAAATTACTATGCCAGGGGATTAAGCAGTGGAAGATTTTTCTACAATGGCGGGATACTGGAATAGTGGTTGTAGCGAATGACCAGTGGTAACCGACAAACAAAAACCGCCCCGGGAACAGGGCGGTTTGGTTAAAAACCATTGTCCTAAATCCTATTAAAACCAGCTTCCTATAAACAATTCATTTACGTGGGGATTTTTGGCAAATTTCTCTGCTCTTCTTTTGCGCTTTATCCGATGAGATATTAGGGCAACTACCATTAAGGGCAAAAACAGCAGAGTGAGTGGGGGAATACCCAGCATACTGATCCACTTACCTCCAAACATCCGCTGCATCGGTCTGCGCAATCTTTCAGCTATCAGGTACATCGCAGGAACAATAATCAACGTCATAAAAAATGCGAAGGCAAGTCCAAATATAATCGTCCAGCTCAGCGGTCTCCAGAATGCCACATTATCTCCCCCAAAGAAGATATGGGGATCTAGCTCGCTGAATAGGGTAACGAAGTTGATATTGAATCCAACTGCAATGGGAATGAATGCCAGGATAGCGGCAACTGCCGTTAACATCACCGGAATAATTCTTGTTTTACCAGCCTGAATAGCGGCCTCTCTGGTTTTCATCCCTCTGCCACGAAGCTCATCGGTAAATTCAATTACCAAGATACCATTTTTAACTACAATACCCGCAAGGCCCACTATACCCAAGCCCGTCATAAGAATAGAAAAATCCATTCCTGTGATTGCATACCCAATAAATACCCCAATTACGCTGAATATAATTTCCGTTAAAATGATAACCGACTTGCTAATGGAGTTAAACTGTAAAACAAGTGTAAAAAGAATCAGCATCAGGGCTATCAGAAGCGCTTTTAATAAAAAGGCACCCGTTTCTGCTTGTTGTTCTCCTTCTCCGGTTTGTTTAACGGTTACACCTTCCGGTAATTTTTTATAGTTAGCAATGTACTTTTCCAGTACCTGATTTACGCCTGTGGCATCATATCCTTCATTGGTTAATACGTTGGAGCGAAGGGTGATTAATCTTTTTTGATCTTTTCTCTTCACACTGCCTAGGGTTGAAGTAGGTTCAATATCTACCAAGGCACTGATAGGAATATTTTTTACGGCTCCGCCTGCTGCCATATCGCGAAAGGAGATTTTCATGTTCAACAGATCCGTTAAATTTTTCCGTTGAACCGAATTGGTCCGGAGTTGAATTTTATATTCATCTTTCCCTTCCTTGATTTTTGAAACTTCCAACCCAAACAACGCAGTTCTGATTTGTTGACCAATCTGTGCGGTTGAAACCCCTTCAATCAATGCCCGCTGCCGATTGATGGTAAAAGTGATTTCCGGATTATTTAAGTCTACATCCATTTTCAATTCTTCCACACCGGGAACCTGAATGGAGTCGAGGTAATTTTTCAGACCGGTTGCGCCTATAACCAGCTGATTAAAATCTTCACAGGCAATTTCTATATTGATGGGAGGATCGGTAGGAGGTCCCGAACTTTCTTGGTCTACGCTAAATTCGGCTCCCGGTATTCCCTTCATTACTTTTCGAATACTGTCTAGATAGGGTTTAGTGGATACTCCATGGCGTTTTTCGAATTCTACAAATGAAATTTGTAAACGTCCCAATTCGCTGCGGGTGCTGCGGTCTCCCATTACCGGATCACCTGCACCCACTGCCACGTTGCTGATAACACTTTCTACTATGGGATTGGTTTTTCCATTACCAATACCCAAAACTTTGTTCACGCGGTTTTCGAGTTCGCGGGTAATGGAGTCGGTATATTTTACATCCATACCAACGGGTAGTTTCAGGTACACATAAATCTGGTTGGGGTCGGCTTCTGGAAAGAATACAATCCCTGTTCGGCCAATTTTATAAGAACCTATAAATAAAAATAACGACACAAATAGCAAGGCGATGGTTCCCAATAACAAATGCACGGGTCTCCAACCCTTGAGGGCCCAGCGGAGAAGGTTTTCGTATTTGTTCATTATGGAGGGTAACACTTTTTGCTGAAAGGTTGCTATGGCATCTGATAATACGTATCGATTCAGTATCCAAAGGAGCATAAAAAATAGCAGGAGATTACCTGCAAACGGGAAGCCAAATAGGTCTAATAATATTCCTCCAATCACTCCAACCCAGAAGAGTCTCATCTTAAACATGTCCGACTTCTTCTTAATTACTTCATCATCTTCATGGTTCATGAAATCTACTGCGAACACTGGGTTCATGATAAAGGCTACCACTAAAGAAGCGGTCAGCGTAAAAATCAGCATGGTGGGCAGATACATCATAAATTTTCCAATGATGCCAGGCCAGAAGAGTAGTGGAAAAAAAGGAGCAAGCGTAGTAACTGTTCCAGCCAATACTGGGATAAATACTTCACCGGCAGCCATACGAGCAGCAATGCCAGTTGGTATGCGACCTTTTCCTTGTATAAAAATGCGGTGGGTATTTTCAATTACCACAATGGCATCATCTACAATAATTCCTAGTCCGAATAGCAGCGCAAACAGTACAATAAAGTTGAGGGTTACATGCGAACCTACAATCAGGTCGGCAGCTGGCAAAAACACAAATGCCACAAACATACTCAGTGGAACGGATAATGCCACAAAGAAGGCATTTACTACGCCCATGAAAAACATCAATACAATCAGCACCAACACAAAACCAATGATAATCGAATTCACCAGCTCATTAAAGGATGATCGGGTTTTTATACTTTGGTCGCCCGTAATCACCACATTCAAATCTTTCGGAAAAACTGCTGCCTGGGTGGTTTCTACAATTTCTTTTACGCCATCGCTGCTTTCAATAAGGTTTTCGCCATTTCGCTTGATGATATTAAGGGTAACTACATTTTTACCATTTAAGCGGGCATAGCTTTCTTTTTCTTTGGTAGTATCTATAATGGTGGCAATATCCTTCAAATATACCGGAGAGCCGGTTTGGTTTCTCACTATAAGGGAAGCTATATCGGTTGCCGATTTTAATTGTCCTTTAATCTGCAGATTTCTTCTCATATCGCCCACTTCCAGCAAACCACCTGAGATGTCCATGTTTTCTCTTTTGATGGTATTAGTGATATCATCAAAAGTTACGCCGGCACTTTGCATCCGGTAGTTGTCTACATTAATCTGAAATTCTCTTTCGGGTGCTCCCACTATTTCAACCCGGTTGATTTGTTGCAGGTTTTCTAATCTGTCTTTTAAATCGTCTGCAAATTTTTTCAGGCGGGTTAAATCATAATCTCCACTCAAGTTCACATACATAATGGGTTGCTCGCTCAGCGAAATTTCCAGGGCTGTAGGCTCTTGTGTAAGGTCTTTGGGCAGGTCTTGCTTTGCTTTATCTATGGCATCTTTAATTTTTTGCAGCGCTATATCCGTTTTTACGTCTGTATCAAATTCAATTTGTATGGCCGAAAAATCTTGCTGTGAAGTGGAGGTGAATTTTTTAATTTTTGCTCCGGTAATCCCTTTGATTTGTTTTTCTAGCGGTCGCGTTACCAGATTCTCAATGTCTTTGGGAGAATTGCCTACATATACGGTTTGAACAAAGATGGTAGGGATTACTATATCAGGAAATTGCTCTTTGGGCAAGGTTACAAATTGGTAAATGCCCCCCAAGCTTACAAAAAGCATCAGTAAATAGATAGATGTTTTATTCTTGATGCTCCAGGTAGTTGGCATGAATTCTTTAAACCGGCCAGTAATCTGTTGAATGCTCATAATAATATTTTATAAATCCTTTTCTCCATCTGGAGAAGTAGAAATCAAAGCAATAATTGGTAAATCAATTTATTTTACTGCCGTAGTAATTAGTTGCCCATCGTATAATCCCTGAAAGCCTTCTTTAATAACTTGTTCACCCAGCGCGAGTCCACTTTTTATTTCCAGCTTGTCTGCATAAAACTGTCCAATGGTTACCATTTTCTTTCTGGCATAGGATTTATCACCTTCTTTCAATAGTACCATTACGTATTTTCCTTTTTCGTCACTTTGTAATGTATTCACAGGAACAGAAATTGCTTTCGGGTTGCTATAGTCCATTATTCTAACCAGTGCAATCTGATTCGGGTGAAAATCTTTATCAGAAGGAATTTTCGCTTCTACATAAAAACTACGACTGTTCGGATCAATTATTTTTCCTGTTAGGCTGATATTGGCCGACACGGTTTTGTTAATATCAGGTAAAGTGATATTAATTGGCTTGCCGGTAGTAACGCGGTCGATATAGTTTTCAGGAATTTCGGTGGTTACTTTTAGTTGGGTAGTATTTACTATTTTAATTTGCATGCCTCCCATAAAGGTTTCCCCTACTCGAATATTTACTTCTTCTGCAACGCCCGACACATCGCTGTATACGTTGGTCATTTGCAGTTGTTCTTTGGTGATTTTTATTTGTTCCTGCATCCCCTTGAGTTGATTTTCCAGGGTTTCTACATTGTTTTTAGCAGTGATCAGCTGAACTTCTGTTCCGATATTTTGCTCCCAGAGATTTTTTTGTTTTTGATAGATGTTGCGGGCAAAATCTAGTTGAACTTTCATGGTTTCTACACCCTGTTCGGCAGAAACTAAACTTTGGCGGGCAATGGCATCATCCAGTTTCAGAAGGAGTTGGCCCTTGTTTACGTAATCGCCGCGTTTTACAAAAATTTGTTTCACCTGTCCGGGCGTACCACGGGGCGTTACGAATGAAATATTCTCTGATTCAACTTTTCCCTGCAACTCAATGTAATGATAAAAAGGCTGATAGCTAATAGGTGCATCAACTGAAACCAGTTTGGCATTTTCAGCTTTGGCAAAAGCAGGGTCTAATTTTGCAATTTCTTTTTCGAGTTTACCTATCTGAATTAACAGGTTATCCTGTTGTTTTTTCAAATCGGCCAATTCGGTTTTCTTTTTTGTAACTGCTTCCGAATCATTCGATTTGTTTTTTCCACAGCTGGCAGTTATT
>JBIINW010000166.1:0-5989 GCA_044337245.1 Sediminibacterium sp.
AGAACCCGAAAAAAATGGCGATGCTTTTGAGAGTCCACTACAAGGGTTGCCCAATGTGCTTCTTACCCCACATATTGGTGGTAGCACCGAAGAAGCCCAGGAAAATATTGGCGCCGATGTGAGTAGTAAAATGTTCCAATACCTCGAAAGAGGCATTACCAATGGCTCGCATACTGTACCGGCCATCGGACTACCACCCGTTGAAAATGCCCATCGGATTCTTCATATCCACAAAAATGTTCCCGGAGTATTAAGTGCTATTAATTTGGCTCTTTCTAGTAATAATATCAATATTGTTGGGCAGTACCTAACCACCAATTCCCGTATTGGATATGTGGTGCTGGATGTAGATAAAAAACTTTCCCAAAAAGCAGTAACCCTTTTACGCGAAGTAAAGCAGACTATTAAAGTTCGAGTTCTTTATTAATGTGTTAATTATTGATTTTTAATATGTTGCGCTGATTTTTTTCTAATTATCTGCAAAAGAGTTACCTTTGTACCTTAAATTGAACTCAATGGAAACAATCATACATACTCCGGTTACCTTTACTTCAGGTGCCATCGCAGAAATTAAGAGACTCATGCAAGCATCGGATTTCGATAGCGCTACCCAACTACGGGTAGGTGTAAAGGGGGGCGGTTGTAGTGGCATGACCTATATATTGGGATTTGAAAAAGTGGAAGCCGGTGATGTTCATTTTTCAATTGATGATATTCCCTGCATCATGAATCCGAGTCATGAATTATATCTTTTTGGTATGGAGATAGACTGGCAAGGTGGCTTAAACAGCCGCGGATTTACTTTTAGCAATCCGAATGCCACCAAAACCTGTGGTTGCGGAACTTCTTTTTCTGTATAAATAATTTTTGAAGCTACCTCATAAAAAAACCTGCTATTGAATAGCAGGTTTTTTTATAAATGTATTTATTGAGTGCTGTTTATTTCTTCTTTTTAGTGGTCTCATCCACCTTACCCAATGGTCTGTCTTTTGCAAAGTCTACCAGAATAGGTGCCGCTACAAATATGGAAGAATAAGTACCAGTTATTACCCCAATCAACATAGCAAAAGAGAAGCCACGGGTTACTTCACCTCCAAATATGAATAAGATCAGGATGGTAAGGAATACGGTAAGGGAAGTCATTACCGTTCTGCTTAAGGTTTCGTTGATGGCTTTATTAATGATGGTGGCATTACTTACCCCTTTCATCAATTTGCTATCTTCCCGGATTCTATCGTATACAATTACGGTATCGTTCATAGAGAATCCGATTACCGTTAATATGGCAGCAATAAAGTGCTGGTCGATTTCTAACGGGAACGGTACGATTTTTCTGCAGAAACTAAATACAATCAGGGTTACAAATACGTCGTGTAACAACGAGAAAATAGTTCCCAATGAATATCTCCAGTCGCGGAAACGGATGAAGATATAGAAACAGATGATGATGATACCGAAGATAACCGCCTTAGTGGCGCCGGATTTCAGGTCATCGGAAATGGTTGGTAGTACCTTCTGTGAGCCCAGTTTGTAATTTTTCTCAAACTCCTCAAAACCTACATTGGCAGGCAGATGGGGTTTAAGGCCATTGTATAATTTTCTTTCCACCAGCGAATCGATATTGTCACCCGCTTGGCGGATCATGTAAGAAGTAGTGATATTCAATTGGTTCTTTACATCAACCGTTTTAATAATTACAGGCTCTTTGAATTCAGCTTTCAGCTCATTTCTAATATCATCTTCATTCACAGCTTTGTCAAAACGAACGGTATAACTGCGTCCACCCGAAAATTCCACTCCTTCGTCAAAGGCATTATCACGGAAAAACGTGCTGATACCAAGGGCAAAAATGAAAATGGATAAGATATACGCATATTTACGATACTCAATAAACTTGATGCTCGCATGTTGGAAAATACGTTTTGAAATTCCGGTAAAGTATTGGAAGTGACGATTCCGGTTGGTGTACATGTCTGTAATCAATCGGGAAACTAATATTCCGCAGAACAAAGAAAGAATGATACCGATGATTTGTGTGGTGGCAAATCCAAGTACGGGACCTAATCCAAAGTAGGCAAGAATGATAGCCGTTAACAAAGTAGTTACGTGGGCATCCAAAACAGGGGCTAGTGATCGTTTGTATCCATCTGCCACAGCATTGGAATAACTTTTTCCTTTGGTAAGCTCTTCTTTAATTCTCTCGAAAATAATTACGTTGGTATCTACTGCTAATCCAATCGTTAAAACCAAACCTGCAATACCTGGTGCGGTTAGGGTAAAACCTAGCGAGCTTAGGATACCTACGGTAAATAATAAGTTTAATATTAAGGCAATATTAGCTACCCATCCTGCTGTGTTGAAGTACAATAACATGAGTGCGAAAATCACCAGAAAAGCAATCAAGAAAGAGAGTCCGCCTCCAATAATGGTTTCTCTACCAAGGGTAGGGCCCACCTGCTGTTCCTGAACTATTTTAGCAGGAGCAGGTAACTTACCGCTTTCAAGAATTTCTGAAAGATCTTTGGCTTCTTTTAGGGTATAATTACCGGTTATTTGAGAACTTCCTGTAGTGATGGGGTCATTTACATTGGGAGCTGAATACACAAAATTGTCCAGAACAATGGCAATCGGTTTGCCCACGTTTCGGGTGGTCATTTTAGACCAGATATTGGTTCCAATCTTATCCATCGTCATTTTAATGGCGATTTTGCCCTTATCATCATAATCCTGCGATGCATTGCTGATATGGTCGCCCTCCAGTTCGGCCTGTCCGTTCTCCAGCGTTTTGATGGCATAGAGCGTAAGAATATCAGCAGCTTTTGGGTCGGTGGATTGTAATTCCATCTTCCCATACATGAACAAAAGATTGGAAGGGAATTTAGATTTAATTACATCCAGCCCTAAAAAGTCGTTTAAACTGGCGGTATCTTTTGAATTGATATACCCGATGGCAGAAGGGAATACCGATTTTCCATTGTTACCCGGAAAGGGCTGTGCTACTTGTAGGAGTCTGAATATGGGATTGCTAACCTTTGCAGTATCTTTTTTACCGGTTATATTACCTGCAATATTAGAAATAGTGGCCGTTTTATTCGTATCCTTAGCTGCGGCAACCGCTTTGGTAGTGTCATTTTTGTTGATCGCGAGTGTGGTGTCTGTTTTTCCGGCGCCATTCACATAAGTTTCTGCGGCCTTATCGGCTGCCACCAATGCATTTTGAATATCCCGGCTTTCGAGGGTATAGGTTTCAAAAAACTGGAGGTTTGCAGTAGACTGTAAGTAAGATCGTACTCTTGCTTTATCGTTCACACCCGCCAGTTCAATATTGATAATTCCTTTTGCTGGATCTGGGTTAATGTTAGGAGAAGCCACCCCGAATCGGTCGATACGGGTGCGCATGATGCGATAAGTATTGTTGAAAGCCGAAGTAGCCTGTTCTTTCAGATAGGCGGCAACCGCTGCATCGGTGGCATCGAATTTTACTTTACCATTACTTCTGGCAGCAAAAAAAGGAGCGAGTTTTCCTGCAGGACTTATTTTCTTGAATTCTTCCTGAAATAACGTGATTAAGTCTGCACCACCATTGGCTTTGCGGGCTACGGCTTCTTGTAAAGCCTTATTAAAAATAGGATCTTTTGTAAAGTTGGCGAGTGATTTGAGCAGACCATCTAAGCCTACTTCCATGGTAACACTCATTCCCCCCTGCAAATCCAATCCCAACATCAGTTCCTTCTCTTTGGCACTGCGGTAGGTGGTTAGTCCAAAAGCCAGTTTGGTGTCTTTGGTACTGTCTAGCAATCTGCGCAAACGTTCTTTTTTCAGCTCTGCTAAGCTATCGGTATACTGTGCTTGCAGCTCTTTATCATTTGGATATGCAACCGAGGCTACCGGAAATTGCTTTAGCCAGGTAGTGGCTTTTTTATCCATAGCACTTTCATGGTTTTTCACAAACCAGGTAAATGACAGTTGATACACACAAATAATAATCAGCACGATGGCAAAAATCTTCACTAAACCTTTCAGTTGCATACGTTAACGGTTTTCAAAATTAGAGCCGCAAAGATAGGGGAATGAAACCTAAAATGGCCAATCTTCCCAGCTTCGCCTGCCGTTTATTTACAGTGAGGTGATCCCGGCAGCTTGGTAGGGCCGGGGAATGGGCAAACCCCTTGGTAGGGCTTTATCTTACGTCTAACAAACTAACCTCAAAAAAGAGGGGACTATTACCTGGAATTATCGGGGGATAGCCGGTACAACTATATCCCAGGGCAGAGGGGATTACCAACTTGATTTTTCCACCTTTTTTGATCAAGGGAATTCCTATTTTCCAGCCATCTATCAGTTGGGATAAACCGCTGGTAAAGGGGGTTACGGAAGAGTCGAAAGTGCTGCCATTCAGTAATTTTCCAACATATTGTACCGTTACAAGCGAGGAGGTAGTTGGGGTAACTGTACCGGTTCCTGCATCCATTATTTGGTAAAGTAGGCCACTGGTATGCTCCTGATAGGTGATATTTTTAGCATTGCAATAGGTTACCATGGCTGGTTTTTCACTTTGTACCGAAGCGGGCTGGCATCCGCTGGGTTCTGTTTTTCCGCATCCATAGTTCAGGATCAACAACAGGGGTAATACAACATACGATAACTTCATGGTGGATTATTTAGGGGGTAAGACTACTTTCAGGTTGATTGGGCTGCATCGGAGGGGAGGATTTTTGCTTTTTTTTTGCCAGCAGTTCCCGGTAGAACTGCTCATTTTTCTCCCACCGGAACGAGCGATAAAAATAGCCCATGAAAATCGATACGGTTAAAATGATTAGGAGAAGAAGGCCGGCACTCAGTCGGGAATTGGCTACCATAGTGGCACGAATTGCCCAGCCGGAAAAAATGGAGATAACCGTAGCTATCCCAAAAACCACCCCAAAAGAAAATCCAACCAGCAAAGGGCGCATACTATTCTTTTCAGCCTCCCTCCGTTCTGACCAATATTGGATAAATTTTTCTTCCTCTTCCGGTAACATGTCGCAAAATTAGGTATTGTGGAAGATTTACAGGTAATTGTTTGAAATTTGAAGGCAAATTATAATAATTGGGTAAATTTATATAGTTCAACAAATCAACATGAATAAACGACTACCCCAAATTATTCTACTACTATTCTTCTTGGCATTGTGCGTGCATCTCTACGCAATTGTTGCTCAAATGCCTACTATACGGATAATTTCAAAATGTTTGTTATTACCACTTTTAATTATTTATCTAACGGTATCTACACCCAATACAACAGCTATCAAAAAAATGGCATTACTTGCTTTATTTTTTTCATGGTTGGGAGATGTGGTATTACTTAGTGAAGGAAATTACTTTGTGTTGGGTATGTTGGCATTTACTATGGCACATGTGAGGAATGGGAAAATATTAGTTCGTTTGCAAGCATTTCAATTAACAGGTGCCACCTGGATTGGTTTGGGATTAGCTTTAGGTACCATCAGTTTGGTTTATTATTTTTTACAGACTTCATTAGAAACTTTTTTAATTCCCGTAGTTGTATATATGGTATTCATTTCGACTGTTTGGGTGCTTAGTTTTAATTTGACTAATCATCCAAAATACAAGGCTGCAGCCATTAATTTTTTTATTCCCGGTATGTTTCTCTTTGTTTTGTCGGACGGGATATTGGCGTTTAATAAATTTTTGTTGCATCAGCCAGAACGCTGGGATATTTGGGTAATGCTAACTTACGCGTTGGCTCAATGGCTGTTAACAGAGGGTTATATAAGCGTAGTAAATGTTACTCGGGAAGAAAGTACACCATAAAAAAACTCCGAACCACATGGTTCGGAGTTTTTTTTAAATACAATCGGAAAGTGATTAGTAACCACCCATTCCGCCCATATCAGGAGCAGGATGTGCGTGCCCAGATTCTGGCTTCGGTTTGTCGGCAATTACACACTCGGTAGTGAGCAACATGGCGGCAATAGAAGCAGCA
>JBIINW010000167.1:0-5986 GCA_044337245.1 Sediminibacterium sp.
TGATGGCAGCAATTCAATTTCATACGGCCGACCAGGGCATTTCGCTTCCCGGCAAAACGATTCTTAAAACTTTGTTGTCGGATCTGTTCCGAAAGGAGGGCCGGCAGCTAGCGGGCTTGTCTATCGTGTTTTGTTCGGATGATTATTTGCTGGAATTAAACCGGCAGTTTTTGCAGCATGATTACTATACCGATATCCTCACATTTTTGATGAGCGAGCGGGGTGCTCCTGTGGAGGGGGAGTTATACATAAGCGTAGATCGGGTGCGCGACAATGCCCGTGCTTTGGGGGTTCCGGCCCTGCAGGAATTGCGGCGGGTGATTTTGCATGGGGCTTTGCATTTGTGTGGGTATAAAGACAAGTTAAAAAAAGACCAGGCGCTGATTCGACAAAAAGAGGACCGATATTTGCAACTGCTGAAGAAAAGAATGCCTCATGCCTAAAGCCTTTCTGGTAGCGGTTTTGCTGTTTTATGTTGGTTCGGTTGCGGCACAGTTATCCGAAGTGGAGCTAGAGGTAAGGGCCGTACCAACCCCCATTACCCGCGACAAAGCCATTCTCGAATGGAATCGCTCCTTTCCCGCCTTTACTTCTATGAATACTCGTGAGCAGGACTGCCTGTACTGGGTAAATTTGGCCCGCAAAAATCCACAATATTTCTGCGACAGTGTGCTAAATCCCATCTTACAAGCCTTCCCCATCTTGCGTGGTCGTGAGTCTGCAGCCCTTAAAAAAGACCTGCTGGCGGCCGGGAGTTTGGCCATGTTTAGTCCACACCCCCTCCTCAACAAAACCGCCCGAGCCCACGCAACTGATATTGCCCGTCAAAAATCCCCTATCTCCCACAGTTCCACCAACGGAAACAGCTTTGCCGATCGAATGCGATTATCCGGAATCAACACCTGCGCCGGAGAAAATATCAGTCTGGGCAACCAAGGAGTGCTACTTTCAGTGGTTTTATTATACCTAGATATGAACCTCACCCCTGCCGCACACCGGCAAACCCTGCTGAGCAAGCAGTATACGCAGATTGGATTGGGCTGTGTGGATTATGATTCAGACAATTTCTTTCTGGTGCAGGACTTCTCCTGTACCCTCAACACGCGCTTTTAGACCTCGAGCCTCCCCTTTGTTCCACGTGGAACCCTGGCTCCTTTTCGAATTTCCTATAAAAATGAGCCGCCCACCGAGAAACGTTCCACGTGGAACACCGTTTGGTTTGTTTATCAACCCCTTGTCGGGCTTGTTTCACGTGGAACATGAACCGATTTGGCTTACCGTTTACACGAAACCTTTCTATCTTTGCAGCCATGTTTCCTGAATACGATGTGATTGTAGTGGGGGCCGGTCATGCCGGCTGTGAAGCTGCCGCGGCTGCTGCCAATTTGGGCAGTCGGGTACTGCTGGTTACTATGAATATGCAAACCATTGCCCAAATGAGCTGTAATCCGGCCATGGGGGGAATCGCGAAGGGACAAATCGTTCGGGAGATAGATGCCATGGGCGGATATAGCGGAATCGTGAGCGACAAAAGTATGATTCAGTTTAGGATGCTCAACCGAAGCAAGGGTCCGGCCATGTGGAGCCCACGCTGCCAAAGCGACCGCATGCTGTTCGCCGCCACCTGGAGAGAAATGCTGGAGAACACAAGGGGCGTGGATTTTTATCAAGACATGGTGCGGGAACTGATCATCGAAAACAATCGGGTGACGGGGGTAATTACCGGAATGGGTAATTCCATTCGCGCTAAGGCGGTGGTGGTTACCAGCGGAACCTTTTTAAACGGAATCATCCACATCGGAGAAAAACAATTTGGGGGAGGGCGAGTAGCAGAAAAAGCCGCCACCGGTATAACCGAACAATTGGTGAACCTGGGATTCGAAAGCAGCAGGCTGAAAACCGGAACGCCCCCAAGGGTAGATGGCAGAAGTTTAGACTACTCCAAAATGGACGAACAAAAAGGCGACGACGAAATAGTGGGATTCTCGTTTTTACCCATCGAAAAAATTAAACCCGAAGCACAGCGGAGTTGTCATATCACCTATACCAACTCAACCGTACACGACATCCTAAAAACCGGGTTCGACAGAAGTCCGATGTTCCAGGGAAGAATAGACGGCGTGGGCCCCCGCTACTGCCCAAGTATCGAAGACAAGATCAATCGATTTGCCGATCGCGACCGACACCAACTGTTTGTTGAGCCGGAAGGATGGAATACCGTTGAGATTTATGTAAACGGATTCTCCACCTCCCTGCCAGAAGAAGTTCAATACGAAGCCCTTCGTACCGTGCCGGGTTTTGAGAACGTGCGCATCTTTCGTCCGGGCTATGCCATCGAATATGACTACTTTCCGCCAACCCAATTAAAATATTCGTTGGAAACAAAATATATAACCGGGTTGTTTTTTGCTGGACAAATCAACGGTACAACCGGATATGAGGAAGCGGCTTGCCAAGGACTAATGGCCGGCATCAACGCACACCACTCCGTTCGGGAAGAGGAGCCTCTCATCTTAAAAAGAAACGAAGCCTATATCGGCGTATTAATAGACGACCTAATCAGTAAAGGAACGGACGAGCCTTATCGAATGTTTACCAGCCGTGCGGAATTCAGAACCTTACTGCGGCAAGACAATGCCGACTGGCGACTGACCGAAAGATCGTATAAAATGGGACTGGCTTCCGAACAAAGGATGCAAGCGCTGGGCAAAAAGAAAACCGAAGTTGCAGAAATTACCCGCGTATGTGCCGAGGACTCTCTGGATCCGGAGACAATCAACCCTTACCTAAGCTCTGTTGATTCTGCGGCAATTATCGAAAAACAAAAAATTGGGCGCTTATTATTGCGGCCCAATGTTTCGATCAAGGGGCTAATGGAAAACGACGCCAACCTGCAGACAGCTTTAGGCGAGCTGTCAGAAACTTCCATTGAACAAGCAGAGATACAACTAAAATATTCCCGCTACCTAGAAAAAGAAGAGGAAATGGCGTTGCGGATGAGTCAACTAGAAAATCTGCTGATTCCCGGCCACATCAACTACGACCAAATTCCTGCGCTATCTAACGAAGCTTTGCAGAAATTCAAAAAAATTCAACCTCAAACGCTCGGTCAGGCGAGTCGCATCAGCGGGGTAAACCCTAGCGATGTGCAAATTCTGATGGTTTACATGGGCCGATGAAATTTTGAAATGCCCCCGGCAAAAGTTATCTTTAGCTAAAGACTTCACTTGAAAAAATTTATTGGCTGGACAATTAAAATTGCTGCAGGGCTGCTCTTGCTATTGTTTCTCCTGTTTATAGGACTAACGATGTACGTGAACAGTAACAAAAAAGAGTTGATTGCACAAGCCACCGAAACTATCCACACCAAGCTAAGTGGAAATGTAACTATTGAAGATTTGAACGTATCGCTGTTTCGCCATTTTCCTAGTTTATCTATTCGACTAATTAATGTGAGTGTTACCGATTCTCTCTATCCCAAACACCAACACAAGTTATTGTCTGCAGAAAACTTATTTGTTCGGCTTAGCACCCCCTCCCTAATTACTGGTCGCGTACTGATAAATAAATTTACCCTGCGGAATGGTGGGTTTTATTTATTCACCGACTCTACCGGATATAGCAATGGATATCTGTTGAAACCAAAGAATGCCAATGCGCCAAAGCCCACCGCCACAAACGAGGCCGCCAAAAAATTATTAGACCAAGTGTTGATTGAAAACTTTTCGTTTCACTTAGAAGATGTGCCGGGGGATAAGCTATATAACATAACGGTAGAAAAACTAGAGGCCTCAGTTAAAAAATCAGAAGAAATATTTACTGTTGAAGTTGATAAAAAATTGAAAGTGGGCGGGATTGGCTTTAAGAAAAAGAACGGCAGTTTTGTGGGTAACCAGCCAATGACTGGAAAATACACTGTTCAGTTTGATGCTGCTCAGAAAAAACTTTCCTTTAACAACATGAACTTACAAATTGGTGAGCAGCCCTTTGTGTTTACCGGTGCGTTTCTGTTAGGAAAAGAAAACAGCTTTCAGCTTCATATTACCAGCCAACAAATATTGGTAGATTTTGCAAGATCCTTGCTAACGCCTAAGATTTCTAAATCAATCGGTATTGTATCTGTAAAACAACCACTGGATGTAGATGCCACAATTGGCGGAAGCTTGGCGGGCGGGGATCCCCGGGTACAAGTAAAATTCACCACGCAAAACAATCAGGTCGATAGCAAGTTTTTAAACATGACGCAATGTTCATTTACGGGCGAATACTTGAACGAAGTGGTTCCCGGAAAAGGCTATACCGACGAAAATTCACATATCTATGTAAAAGAAATGACGGGAATTTGGGAGGGGATGAAACTTAACATAAAAGAGCTCAACGTAATGAATCTCTCTCATCCATCCATCGCAGTTCAAGCAAGCTCGAGCTTCCCGCTGAACGAACTGAATTCGGCATTGCAATCCGAAACCATGAAATTCACGGACGGCCAAGGGGAGTTTTCTCTGAACTATGCCGGCAGAACAGACAGCATCAGTTCGAAGAACAGCACGCTCACAGGGTTTCTGCGATTTAAAAATGGATCGTTATTATTAACTGGTCCGCAGGCAACCATTCAAAAATGTACGGGAACATTTACATTTAACAACGCCAACCTAATTGTAGACAGTCTTAAGGGGGAATTAGCTGGTAATGCAGTTTATATGAAAGGCCGGGCAAACAACGTATTGTCTGTATTAAGCGACGACCATGTTCCGGTATCGCTCGACTGGAACATATATGCGCCCGTAATCAACCTAAATAGTATTCGTTCGGTTTTACTGAGGAAAGTGGCGGCCAAATCAACCAAAAGCAAAAAGAAAACAGGGATTAGCAAAACGGTAGAAAATATTGATCACCTATTATCTTCCGGAGCGGTAACCGCTTCTTTAAAGGCCGATCGGCTAAAAATAGAGAAGATGGATGCCAGAAACTTTACAGCCAGCATTCAACTAGAAGGAAATACTTGGGCGGTAAAAAAAGCCTCTTTACAACACGGTGATGGAACTGTGGCTGTATCCGCATTCATTAAAGAGCTTAGTCCTAACCGCCTTGCTTTTTCCAGCGAGATTGCTCTCAAGAATGTAGATGCAAAAAAGACTTTTTACGCTTTTGAAAATTTTGGAATAAAGGGCATTAGCCACGAAAACATCCGGGGAAAACTGAACCTAAACGCAAAGTACTCGCTTTTACTAAATGGAAAGGGGGAGCCTAACATGAACACCATTGCAGGAAACGGCAAGTTTTCACTAAAGAACGGGGCCCTGTTGAACTTTCCGCCATTACTGGAAGTACAGAAAACTGCCTTTAAAAATCGGGACTTCTCAAATGTTCAGTTTGCGGAAATCAGCAACTCGCTGGTATTTGAAAATGCAGGGGTTACCATCAAAAGAATGGCCATTAATTCTTCCGTACTTACTTTGTTTTTAGAAGGGATTTATGGATTAAACAACAATACCGATATTAGCATACAAGTACCTCTCAAAAATCTAAAGAAAAAGGAAGACGAAGCCCACCCCGAATTTATTTCAGGTGATGCAAAAGGAGGAATGAGCGTTTTTCTTCGGGCGGCAGCAGATAAAGATGGTAAAATTAAAATTAAATACGACCCGCTTAAAAGACTTAAGGGTAATAAAAGCAAATAACAAACATGAAAAAACTATTCATCACTTGTTGCATGCTCTCGCTAGTTTGGGCATGCCAAACACCAAGCACATCCTCTATCCCAACCCTGGCCGAGTACCACGCAATTACCGATAGCGGTGTGCAGTCCGGAGGAGTAAAAATGATTCCCATAAAAACGCCGGTAGGAGCTTTTAAGGTGTGGACAAAAAAATTCGGCAACAACCCGAAGATGAAAGTCTTGCTGCTTCATGGCGGCCCCGGTGGCACTCACGAAGCCTTTGAAAGCTTTGAAAGTTATTTTCCGCAAGAAGGAATTGAATTTTAT
>JBIINW010000168.1:0-5954 GCA_044337245.1 Sediminibacterium sp.
AATACACAGGTTCTCCTAAACGATTGAAAATGGTGAAATACTTTAGTTGTGCGATGCCGGGGGTTGCCGGTCGTGCCAGATCATTCTTGCCATCACCATTGGGCGTAAAACCCGATGGCACTAATATATCCGGGCCTACTTGTGATACCCGAATGGTAACAAAATCGTTTTTAACACAGGGGCCATTAAATACCGAAACCCGATAAATAATCGAATCAATGCCAGCACTTAGAATAGCTACCGGGTTAGCAATGTTTACTGCACTTAAACCAGTGGAAGGAGACCACAAATAGCGTGTTCCTCCAGTTGCTTGCAATTGATACGCCATTCCTGGAATAATGGTGGTATCTCTGCCCGCATAGGCATTAATCGGGGGAAGTACATTGATGATGATGGTATCATTCACCACTTTTGGGCATCCGGTTGTATCGGAAATTGTAAGAATGTACATCGTTGTATCGGAAGGTCCGGCAAGGGGGGAAAGGGTTCTTTCGTTAATCAGACTTAGCGAAGGTGACCACGAAAAATAACTACCCGAGGCGATGGCGCTTAGTTTAACCCTATTGCCAAAACAAATGGTGGTGTCCTCACCCACATATGCATACGGATAAGGAACTACTTTCACTTGGATACTGTCTTTGGCCTGGCATTTACCCAGGTTAGCCAACACATAATAGAAGGTGTTAACCAAGGGCTGAACAATAGGATTCTTTATAGGATCCACCACTTCTCCAGAAGAAGAAGTCCATAAGTAACTTAATGCCTCACTAATGGGAGCTAAACGTAAAGGGTCTGTTTTACAAATGGTAGTATCCTTGCCTGCTTCTACACTGATAAATTGTAAAACATTCACTACTACGGTATCCCGGTTGATACAGCCATTATCGTTAACACTAACTATATAGCGGGTAGTGTCTCTGGGATAAACTAATGGATTGGCGGTATTGGAAAACAAAATTCTATTTATATTAGGCCCCCCAGTAGGCGACCAGGTGATTACGCCCCCAGCTATGGTTGCTATTAATGGCAGGGTATCAATACTGCAAATCAGGGTGTCTTTAAATGGCAGACTCAGTAAGGGTTTGTCTAAAATGGTGAACGTTTTGGTTAGCGAGTCGGTGCACCCATACGAGTTGGTAACTTTTAGTTTTATTTGAACAGCGCCAGCGGTAGAGTAGGTCCAGGAGGTATCTATAGTCCTAGCTGTATCTGCCGTTGAATTTACATCGCCAAAATCCCACTTGCGATATACAATGGTTCCATACTTACTGGATGAAACATCTTGTAAAGTAAAGGGATTAATGATGCAGGTTCCTGAAATATTGAAGTCAGGCTTCAGTAGCGGATACACTTTTACTAGGGTAGTGGCAGAGTCTTTACAACCGGAAGAAGAGGAAACCACTAGCTTTACGGTATAGGTTCCGCTATCTTTACCGCTGTTTAAAAAGTCGTAGGTTGGGGTAGGGGAACTGGAGGTATCAGTAGTTATTCCTGCAACCCCAAAATCCCAGAAATAAGAAGTGATGGTGCTGTTGCTCGACAAGTTTTGAAAACTAAGGGTAGTACCGGTACAGGTTATGTAAGAAGGCTTTAATTCAGCCGCGGAAATGCTGCAATTGGCAACAGTAACATGAATTTCTTTTTTAGTAACCCCTATTAAAACCCCATTTCTGTATTCATTGGCACAAACGGCAATTACATATTGGCCGGTTATTCCCGGAGCAATTCCGGAAATAACTCCAGTAACTGGGTCAATGGTTACGTTGGAGCCCATTGGGGCTGTGCCCGGAAATGCAGCAGAATAGGGTACCGATGTATAGGGTGGTCCGGATGGAGGATTCGGCTGAGCTCCACCAGATCCAACACTTCCCCCGATTAAGCCGTTACAAAAGCTATAGGTAATCTGATCGCCATCTGCGTCGGTAGCGCCAAAGTCGAAGGTAAAGGGGGTATTAAAACAGATAATGGCCGTATCTTTCTGCGCAAAAACGGGGCTATTATTTTTAGAATAATCTACTCCATTAATTATACCCGGAATGGTATTGGAATAACTTACCCCAATAGCATTGGAATTTCCCGCCACATTCACAATGCCTGCAATGCGACAGCAGCGTTGAACCGTTAGCGTATAGCCATCCGGACTATTTGGTAAATCAATTTGTTTGGTGTAATAGTCTATCAAATAGCATACCTGCGGTGGATTAGAAATACAAGGATTGAAAGTAGTTTTATTTGGATTGTCTGTACCAGATTTTAGAATGGTATGATTGTCTACCTGTGCACCGGTTCTAGAATTAAACACCCCTAAATAAACTGCTGCATCCAGTTGCCCACCCATTGATCCGCAATCCATGTATTGCCGAACGGTTATTTCGTAGCGGGAGGTATTAGCGGCAGCACCTGGCCCAATATATTTATATTGTATCCATCCTCCTTTCAGGTGAGCAGCCATTGCTGGAGCTAACATGAACAGACAAACAAAAAGTGAGAACCAATTTTTCATGTTATTGAATAAGATAGCCGTAGCCCAATTTAATCTATTTGTGAAGATAATTACTATCCTTCAGGCGCTGCCCAAATCTTTTAATTTAAGCAAGATTTTAACGGATTAATACGGTGGTACCCTTTTTTAGAATTCGTTTGCCCAGGTAGTCGATGCCTTCCGCTGAAAACACATAGGTTCCTGGGGGCTGCGGTAATCCGGAAAATTTTCCATCCCATCCTTTGTTTATTTCCTTACTCGTATACATAACCTGGCCCCAACGGTTATACACGGTGAAATATAAAAACTGTTGAATACCCACCGGAAAGGGTTTGAGGATATCATTCAGCCCATCTTGATTGGGTGTAAATGCCGAGGGAATAAATATATCGGGGCCGGAATTGAATATTTTTACCAAGATATCATCCGAGGCGCTGCACCCGCCGGGAACACTCACTTTAACGCGGTAGCGGATTGAATCTATCGGGTCTTGAATCAGTGCAATCGGATTGGGGATGGACGGGTTACTTAATCCAAATTCTGGACTCCAACTGTACAAGGTTCCTCCAGAGGCAGTAAGTTGAAGGGGTTGATTCACCAAAATGGCCGTATCGTTTCCGGCGAAAGCTTTTACAGGAAGGGCTACCGTTACCAGCACCGTATCTCTTACCGTTTTTTTACAACCCAAGGTATCCGATACACTTAAAACATAGTAAGTAGAAGTATAGGTAACAGCAATGGGTTGCAGAATGGCAGGATTACTTAATGTGCCGGAGGGCGACCATAGATACTTACTTCCGGTAATTTTTCCCTTTAGCTGTATCTTTTCTCCAAAACAAACGATGGTGTCTCTGCCTGCATTCGATATCGGGTAAGGAACTGTTTTTACATGAATGGTATCTTTATCTTCACATTTACCCAAATTGGCAGTAATAAAATACTGGGTGTTTGATTTTGGTTGAACAATTGGATTTTTTACGGGGGATACGATTTCCCCAGAACTCGATTTCCATAAAAAATTCAAGGCTTCGGTTTGTATATTTAACTGAGCCGGGTCTCCGGCGCAAATAATAGTGTCTTTGCCCGCAAACACTTTAATAAAATCAAGTACTCGCACGAGCACACTGTCTGTATTTGTACAACCATTATCTGTTAAGGTTACCCGGTATAGCGTTGTTTTTAGGGGAAACACCAACGGACTATCTGTATTCGGATTTAACATTCGGGTGGTGGGCGTCCATTGAAATGTGCCGGAATTTAATATGCTGAGCCGAAGGGTGTCGATACTGCATATTAGGGTGTCTTTAAATGGAAGTTGCAAAATGGGTTTATCTGCTAATGAAAAAGTTAGTTCTAGTGAGTCGATACAACCCCTATTATCTCCGGTAACCAGTCGGATAGATTTGTTAGAAGGTGCCGCATAGAGGTAGTTGGGATTTTTAATGATTGCTGTATCTGCTTCGGTGGTATCATCTCCAAAGTTCCATTTCCAAAAGTTGACCGACCCGAAGCGGGAAGTGGTTTTGTCGGTAAAGAATACGGGGTTGTTGTAACAATTACCACTCACAGAAAAGCCAGGAACGAATCCGGGATACACCAACACCAGGGTACTGTCTACTCCCTGGCAACCTTTGGGTCCGGTGATATTCAATCGGGCCATATACCGGCCGGTATCTGCATAGGTAAAATCAACCGTAGGCGTATTGAATTTTGTTTGCGCTTTATCACCCATTTCCCATTGGTAAGAAGTTATACCGGATGAATAGGACCCATTTTCGAAATGCACTAAAAAGTCTTTGCATTGAATGATTTTATCTGGCAGATCGGCTTCAATTAGTTCGCAGTTTTGCACTTTTAAAATAAAATCCTTGCGATGTTCTGAAATGATTTTTCCGTTGCGCGACTCAAAAATGCAAACATTTACCACATACGATCCCTCGGGGGGTGCAATACCACTGATGATGCCCGTTGCAGCATTGATGGTTACCCTAGCTCCTAAAGGACTGGTTCCGCTATAGGGTGATAAATAAGGAAGCGGCGAGGGTATCAAATTTGCTGGTGGTTGGGTATTATTGCTATTGCTTCCAGAAGTGAAAGCATCACAGAAAGAATAGATTAATTCGTCCTGGTCTTCATCCGAGGCGCCAAAATTTAGCTTGAACTGCTTGTTTGCACAAACTAGCGCAGTATCCTTTACAAAAAATTGTGGACTACTGTTTTTTCCAACCGGAAGGGCAGCTGTGCCGGGTATTCGGGTAACATAATTAGATCCTACATTAGTGGCAACTGAGAGATTACTAATTCGATCTACCCGGCAACATCCCAAGCGCGCCAAAGTATATCCTTCGGCATTTACTTCTAGATTTACATCCGAAACATAAACACCCACTTCATAGCATACGTTTATTTGTCCCGAAAGGCAGGGAAAGTTGTCGGTGTTTAAGCTGATGCGATTTACCGGGAGCTGAATGGTAAGTGGCAATGGTCTAACCAATGCTCCATTAGCATAGATACCTACATTTACCTGTTCACTTTCTAATTGGGGTCCGCTGGAGGCACAATCTCTGAAAAGCCGTAAAGTGACTCTGTAGTTGGCTGTGGGTTTGCCGGTTGGTGTGGGGCTACCCGCCCCGATATAGGTATAAAATAACTCTCCCCCGGCAATATGCCGAGCGAAAATTTCTGTAGTAGAAAGGAGCAGTAGAATAAATACTATGCCCTTTTTCATAATCGATTATTAAAGTTGCATAAAAGTAATCAGCAGGCTGGCGAAGGATTCCGGTGCTTCCAGCATGCTCATGTGCCCGACATTGTCCAGTACATGAATATAAGCATTTGCCGTGATATTAGCTAGTAGCAGGGTGTCTGAGGCTTTTACGATTTCATCTTCCTTACCTATGATAAACATAACTGGATAGGTTGCAGCCTTCAATAACTTACTTCTATCGGGTCGTTGCATCATTGCCCGGTAATACTGTATTAAGGTGCTTCCGCTTACCTGTTTCATGGAGGTTAGCAGTGCATCTATTGCTGCTTTTCCTTGTTCGCGAAATGTAGGAGCAAAAAGCCCGGGCAGGGAAATACGTAAAAAAGCAGCCGCCCCTTCCCGCTCAATAAATTCAATAGCCTGCTTTCTTTTTTGTATTCTTTCCGCACTATCGGCATAAGCAGTGGAATGCAGCAGTGACAGTGCTGCCATTTTCTCGGGAAATTGTTCTGCGAATGCCAAGGCGATATAGCCTCCCATGCTATGCCCCATCACCCTGCATCTTTCAATTCCTTCTTTTTCGAGTATGGCATTCAATGCAAGCGCAAAATCATTCAGACTGGGTTCGGCAGCTGGCCAAGCTTCGGATTCACCAGAACCGGGCAGGTTAGGAATCAACAGCATACCCTGTTCCGGCAGATGCTTTATAGCCTGATTGAAAACATTGCCATCTTCCCCAAATCCATGAATTAAAAGGGTTGCAGC
>JBIINW010000031.1:0-19750 GCA_044337245.1 Sediminibacterium sp.
TAATTTTTTTGGCAGCCTGCAACCAGGGTAATCCTTTGGTTCCTACCCCTTCAAAACTTCCGGGACGGGTGCGGGGCTTCCAGATACCGGCACGCAGCATATCAATTTTTCCGGTAGCCGCTAAACGTGTAGCAGTTTGTATAAGTTGTTCTTCGGTTTCTGCACTGCAGGGACCAGAAATAATTAGGGGACGTTTGTTGAAAACGGCATCCAGATTAAATGCCTTTGGTGTAGCCTGTTCCATGGAAAGTGAATTTGATTGTACGATTTATTTATAAGATTTTGTTCTGGCTTTTGGGGGAGCACCGCTGTCTGCATCATTCATGCGAATGCTTCTTCCCTTATATTTTTTTCCATCCAACGAACGAATCATTTGTTGAGCGGCAGATTTATCAATTTCAATCCAGCTGTTCATATCCTTCATGTCGATTTGTCCCAGCACATCTTTTTTCAAATCGCTCATGTCGAGAATAAATTGCAGGAAGCTGGCTTTAAAAAATCCATCCCGGGTTCCGAGGTTTACAAACAAGCGCTTATATCCACCTGAACTACCGCGGCTAAATTCTTTGCGGCTATCGCCTCTGCCGCCTTCTGCTCTTTCTGAACGCATTTTACCACCCAAAGCCGGTAAGCTGCCGGGTTTGCTCCGCTCTCTTTCGCGCAAATTCAAGTCTTCCGCATTTTCGTAGTACTTTAAAAAGCGGTCGAACTCCAAAGCAGCCACTCTTTGCAATACTTCTTCTTTGGTAACCTCCGCAAATTTTTCGGAGAGCATGGGTACATAGGTTTCGTAGTCGCCATGACTAATATCTGCCGACAATAGTTTATCCATAAAGTGGAAGAACTGTTTGCGACAAACATCTTTACCGGAGGGTATATCGAGTTTATGGAAGCGGGAGTTGTTGATGCGTTCAATTTGTTTGAACTTATACATTTCTTTGGCGTGCACGATAGATACGCAAATACCTTGATTACCTGCGCGACCGGTTCGGCCAGAGCGGTGGGTATATATTTCTACATCATCGGGCAGTTCGTAATTAATTACGTGGGTGATACCAACCACATCAATTCCACGAGCAGCCACATCGGTAGCAATTAATAGTTGCAAACTTTTATCGCGAAACTGACCCATTACTTTATCACGTTGTTGTTGCGAAAGGTCGCCATGCAGGGCGTCTATATCATAACCTTCCCGTGTAAGGCGGTCGCAGATTTCCTGTGCATCGGCCTTGGTGCGGGTAAATATAATCCCATAGATTCCCGGGTTAAAGTCGATGATTCTTTTAAGGGTTTCGTAGCGATGTTGGGCAGTGGATACATAATACTGATGATCGATACTGGCATTAGCCGTATTCACTTTTCCCACGGTAACTTCCATGGGCTCTTTCATATACTTTTTGCTCACCTTTCTAATTTCGGGTGGCATGGTTGCACTAAAAAGCCAGGTACTTTCGCGAGCAGGGGTATTTTTAAGAATAAACTCAATGTCTTCCTGAAAGCCCATATTCAGCATCTCATCTGCTTCATCCAATACAACGTATTGAATTTTATCGAGGGGAATCGCTTTCCGTTCAATCAAATCGATTAAGCGGCCGGGAGTAGCTACTACTATCTGCACGCCTCTTTTGATATCCCGGATTTGCAATCCGATAGATGCTCCTCCATATACGGCAACTACCGCAATGCCGGGCAGGTATTTTTTAAAGGATTCAATTTCTTTTACTATTTGTAAACAGAGTTCACGGGTAGGGCAAACTACCAGTGCTTGTGGATAATTAGCTGTAGCAGATACCACCTGTAACAGGGGTAAACCGAATGCTGCTGTTTTGCCGGTGCCGGTTTGGGCAAGGCCTATAAAATCTTTGGTGCCGCTCATCAATACAGGAATTGCCTGTTCTTGGATGGTGGTAGGATTTACGTAACCCAGCTCATCGGTTGCCCGAACCAAACGGGCATCTAGCCCCAACGCTTCAAATGTGGTCATTGTTTGTTAATTTAACTGCAAAGGTACTTTTAATATAATGGTTATTCGTATTTGATTAGATGTATGGTTTTTTATAACAATACTTTGGGTTACAGGCTTATTTTATTTTAATATTCTTCTGATTTCATTAGCACGGTTGATGAGCTCTCCCAGGTATTCGTAGTTTTCTTTTTCTAGACAGGCTTTGAATTTTCGCAGCTGGGCGATATGTTCGTTTAGCACATCCAGGATATTTTCGCGGTTTTGCATCAAAATAGGAATCCACATGCTGGGGTTACTTTTGGCCAAACGCACGGTACTCTCAAAACCCCCAGAAGCTAGTCCGAATATGGTATCTTCTTCTTTTTCTTTCTCTAAAACGGTATTCGCAAGGGCAAAAGAGGTGATGTGTGAAATATGACTCACATAGGCCACGTGTAAATCGTGTTCGGTAGACGTCATGTAAATGATATGCATTCCCAAAGCCCGATACATATTTTCAACCAGTTCCAATGCATCCGGATCTGATTTTTCGCGATCACAGATTACAGTCGCTTTTTCGTCGAAAGCCCCGCTAATGGCGGCCTGGGGGCCACTGAATTCGGTACCCCACATGGGGTGGGTGGCCACAAAGCGTTTGCGGTTGGAACTATCGTCAATGGTTTCACATAAAGTTTGTTTGGTAGAACCTACATCCAGTACCACTTGATGGGTGCAGTGCTCTAATAAGGCTGGCAACATGCGTTCTGTTACATTGATGGGGGTAGCCAAAATGATGATATCTGATTGGTCAACAGCCTCTTTCCAGGGTAAAATTTTATCTACAATCCCTAATTCCAGTGCTTTCTCGGCATGCTGTGCGTTGGCATCCACGCCAATAATGGTATGGGCAAATTTTCTTTCTTTTAGGGTAAGGGCCATCGAACCTCCGATTAAACCAATCCCGATAATAGTAACTGTCATAGCCTAGCATTTATTTCGAACAGATAACATCTATAATAACTCCTTTCAGCGGCTTTAATTGCCGGATACATGGATTTTAATTCTTTCTATAGCTTCTGCAAACTTTTCTACCGAACCACATAGGCTCACCCGGATATAACGGTCGCCGGCAGATCCAAAAATTCCGCCGGGGGTAATAAACACACCTGCGGAATATAAAATCCGGTCGCTGAGTTCGTATCCACTAGCATATCCATCAGGAATTGCCGCCCAGATAAACAAACCAACCTGATCGGGAGCAGGGCTACAACCCAATAGCTGCAATAGTTCCAGCACTTTCTCTCGACGCGCTGCGTAAATAGCATTTACTTCTTTTTGCCATTCGGATCCCAGCCCCAGCGCAGTAACCGCAGCCATTTGTACGGGTAAGAACATGCCACTGTCCATATTACTTTTAAAAGTTAGTACTTCCGCAATTCGTTCATCAGCGCCGCAAAGCATTCCTACCCGCCAGCCGGCCATGTTATGACTTTTACTCAACGAATTCAGCTCTACAGATACTTCCAAGGCACCGGGGGTTTGCAGAATACTTACCGGATGATCATTTAGAATGAAGCTATAGGGGTTGTCGTGACAAATTAATATCTGATGTTGCCTTGCAAAGGCAATCAATTTTTCGAATAGTTGGGGGGTAGCTGATTGTCCGGTTGGCATATGCGGATAATTCACCCACATCAGCTTCACCTTACTTAGGTCTAGCTTTTCTAGGGCATCCCAATCTGGCTCCCAATTATGTTGTTCGGCAAGTTGGTAGGTAACCGGTGTTCCACCCGAAAGTTTAACGGCACTGCTATAAGTAGGATATCCGGGATTCGGTATCAGGGCTTGGTCGCCGGAGTTTAGGTAAGTCATACATATATGCATGATTCCTTCTTTACTACCCATCAGGGGCAGAATTTGGCGGTCGGGGTTTAGGGTAACGCCGTAACTGCGCAGATACCAGTCGGCCATCGCTTGGCGCAGTACGGGCAAGCCTTTATAGTTCTGGTAGCCGTGAGCTTGAGGCTTAGCCGACGCTTCTTCCAGGGTTTTGATTACAGAGGGATGGGGCGGTAAGTCGGGACTGCCGATACCCAGATTTATAATGGCTTTTCCCTGCTGATTCAGCTGGTCGATTTCTCTCAGTTTTCCGGAGAAATAGTATTCCCCAATACCCTGGAGCCTTGAAGATGTTGATAGTTGCATACAAACAAATTTCTGGTTAGAAAAAGGGGTTATCCTTTTACTACTTTTCCTTTTTTATAAATGCCGAATATTTTTAAGTTATTGGTTTGAGTGTTCAGTTGTTCTACTACTTTTTGTAGGTGAGCTGGTTTTTCAAATTCCAGATCGGCATAGAATCCATATTTAAAATTACTTCCTTGGATGGGCATACTTTGCAGCTTACTCAGGTTTACTTCGTGGGCAGCAATATCGGTAAGTACTTTTGCCAAAATACCTTTGGAGTGATCAGTTTGAAAATATACGGAAGCCTTATTGGCGCCGGGTATGGGGGATTGATTTTTTTTGGTAGCCAGCACCAGAAAGCGGGTAACATTATTCTTCATGGTATGGATATCTGGCGAAATAATCTGTAACCCATAAAGTTCGGCAGCCAGTTTGCTGGCGATGGCAGCTGCATGTTTATGGTGGTGCTGGGCGATGTGCCGGGCGCTTAGGGCAGTATCTTCTGTTTCTACGAGTTTCCAGGTATTTTTTTCGAGAAAATCGAGGCATTGCAATATGGCCATGGGGTGACTATGTACTTCGCGAATATCGGATAGTTGCACCCCTTTATTGGCGAGAAGGTTTTGACTGATAGACAAATAAACCTCTCCAACCACAACGAGTTTGCTTTTTTGCAACAGATTGTAATTGGGAAGGATGCTGCCGGCAATAGAGTTTTCGATGGCCATGATGCCGCCGGCAGAAAGGGTTGGGTCGGCAGCGATTTTTACCAGTTCGCGAAAGGTGTCGCAGGGTATAACGGGCACCCCTTTTCCAAAGAAAAAGTTGGCCGCTACCTGATGGAAACTGCCTTCATATCCCTGTATACAGATGCCGGGTTGGGTGGAGTTTATTTTTAAGGCATTGTTGGAAGAAGTAGGCGACATACTGAAAATGGGTTACTAGTAAAAAAAAACCCGGCGGTTGGCCGGGTTGATATTGTAAGGTTGCGTTTTAACAATTATTACCCGGCTTCATCTGGTGAAGAAGAAAAATGAAAAGAAATAAAATCGATTAGCGGGGTTCATTCTATCAAATTTACAACTTTTTTTGAAAAAAATAGTGAAAAATTGAAAAAATACACTAACAAATGTTAGTATTAAAATGATGCATCCAAAAAAAAAGCCCCTCCGTGGAAACGGAGCGGCTTCTAACGATTGCTTGCCATATGAAAAAAAGGTAAAAGCTGTTAGTGACCGGCAAGCATAGCCACAAAAGTCAAGCTAAGAAATCTAATTAGTGAGCAGCTTTAACAGCTGAATCAACTTTAGCAGCAGTAGTGTCCATAGCAGCTTTAGCAGCAGAATCCATAGAAGCAGCAGCTTTAGCGATAGAATCTTTAATAGCGATAGAATCTACAGTAGGAGTAGCATTTTCACCAGAACCGCAGGCAGCGAAAGCGCCCAATACGAAAACGAATAACAGCTTTTTCATTGTTTTTTGTTTTTTTTTATGAATGATTTTTAATTAATACGCGAAGGTAATAAAAGGTAACCTTTAAAATGAAGGGTTTTTGAAAAAAACTTTTTTTGGGGTTTTGGGGTTACTTTTAGGGTCACCAGGGTATTAAAATTACAGAAGTGAAAGGAGACATCAACGAACAGGCTTTATTGAAAGGGTTGGCTTCCAATGAAACGAAAGCCATCGAAACGCTCTACAAAGACCATTTCGGCATGGTGCAAACCTACATCCTTCAGAACAATGGCTCTTACGATGATGCAAGGGATATTTTTCAGGAAGCAATGATTGCGCTGTATGAAAAAGCACAAAGCGACTCATTTGTCTTAACCTGTCAAATTAAAACTTATGTATATTCCATATGCAGGCGTTTATGGCTTAAACGATTGCAACAAATGGGGAGATATTCCCAACCCGTTGACAATCTGGAAGAAACTGTTGGCGTTGAAGAAGAAATAGAGGAACACGAGAAGAGAAACGCGGCATTTGCCATCATGGACAGGGCCATGGGTAGTTTAGGAGAACCCTGTAAAAGTTTACTGGAGGGTTATTATATCCAGAAGAAAGACATGCAGCAACTGGCGGAAATGTTCGGTTACACCAATGCCGACAATGCCAAAAACCAGAAGTACAAATGTCTGATGCGTTTAAAAAAGTTGTTTTTTTCTCAATATAATATCGGCGAGTGATGAACATGGACGACATTTTACTTCAGGAGGCCATTGAACGATATCTGACTAATCAGATGCCGGAAGCGGAACGTGCTTATTTCGACCAGTTGCGAACTAAAACCCCTGAAATTGATCAGTTGGTGGTAGAGCATGCCATGTTTCAGCACGAAATGGATTTTTACGCCCAGCGCCGCAACTTTACCGCTCAGTTACAGAATGCCCATGCAGGCCTATTACAGCAGGGCAAGATTCAAGAAGGTACAGCAGCATCTACCGGTGGTAAACTGATTCAAATATTTCATAAATACAAACGGGTTACCGCAATTGCAGCTGCCGTAGGTGGTTTTATTGCAATGGTTATAAGTGGACTAGTAGTTTACTTTTCGCCGGTAAATCAAAATCAGCTGGTACAATTAAGTAAAGACATTGAGGTAATTAAACGTAACCAGCAATATCAAGGTAGCTTATTGAATGAAGTAAAAAGTAAGATTCCCCAAAATGCTAAGCTTATTTCGGGAGGAACTGGGTTTTTATTAGACACGCATGGGTATTTACTTACCAATGCACACGTATTAAAAGGCTCTGGTGCCGTAGTAATTAACAGCAAAGGAGAAGAATTCAATGCCGATATTCTGCACATCGATAACCTGCGCGATTTGGCGGTATTAAAAATCCACGATTCTGAATATAATGCCCCCCGTGCACTTCCTTATAGCATCAGAAAATCTAAAATCGAATTGGGTGAAGAGATTTTTACCTTGGGGTATCCCCGCAATGACATTGTGTATGGTGAAGGATATTTAAGTTCTCGTTCCGGTTTTAATAGCGACTCCCTTACCTATCAGCTCCAGATCAGTGCCAACCCTGGCAACTCCGGTGGTCCGGTTTTTAACGGCCAAGGCGAGATTGTGGGTGTATTAAGCACCCGTCAGGCACAAGCCGAAGGGGTAGCATTTGCCGTTAAATCAGGTTATATCTATACCATGCTGGCCGATATCAAAGCCGAAAAAATAAGCGGAATGGAAAAAATCAAACTAAATCAAAAATCCAGTCTCCGCGGTGTAGATAGAAAAGAGCAGATTACGCGCATCGAAAACTGCGTATTCTTTGTAAAGGCTTTCAGCAAATAATCATAACTAAACAGACAAGTAAATAGAACGTCTGCCTTTGGCGGACTTTTTTTATGCCCATAAGTCCGCTGGATAAGCTCCTGCACCCACCAACTCGTTGATATTATGTTGAACACCGGGAGCATCTTCCTGATAAGTTACCCCAAACCAGCGGGCATCCGTAGGTATCACCTCAACTACCCCTTTTTTTTGTTGAATAAAATTTTTGGTAGCGGTAGGAAGGTAAAATTCAGATTTTAATTCTTGTCCCTGAACCTGTAAAAATTCGTGAAAACCGGTTTCGCAGAAATCAACAAATCCGGGGGCGTAACATAAAAAATTCATGCTCACCATGCAATTTTCTGGCAAGGGATGTTCGCCGGATGCATCCTGATAAACAATCACGCCGGTATCATTTCTTTCAATACTAGTGCGCTCATTGATGTCGGTTAAATATCCTAATTCATCAACTGCACACACTCCCCTACTTACTGTTCCGTTATCACTCAAGGTATTTGGAAGTGAATACCCTATGATACAATAGGTTTGTTCGTTACAGGTTTGGGTTAAGAAAGTAAATGCCTTAATAAATGCATCTCGTCCATAAAAATCATCCGCATTAATTACGGCGAATGGCTCATGGATATGCCCTTTACAACAAAGCAAGGCATGGGCAGTTCCCCAGGGTTTGGTACGGCCTTCGGGTATGGAGAAACCTTCTGTATAAAAAGATAACTCTTGATACACATAATCAATCGCTATTTTCCCTTGGATCTTAGGCTCAATCATTTGACGAAAATCAGCAGAAAAATCTTGGCGAATGATGAAAATTACTTTGCCAAAACCTGCTTGGATGGCATCGTAAATGGCGTACTCCAGTATGGTTTCCCCGGAAGGACCAAAAGATTGGGTTTGCTTTCTGCTTCCATAACGGCTGGCCATTCCGGCTGCCAGAATTACAAGTGAAGGTTTCATGTGCTACTTTTATCTTTACAAGAATCGAGCACGAAACTAAAGATAATCGCCAAGTATGCCAACAACTGGACTGTAACAAATGATTATTTCTGAACCAACCATACAACCTCTCCGTACTTTATTTGCTGGCGGCCCTACTGTGGATGTATTAAAACTCCAAGAAGTTCACCCGGTGGTAAGTGGTAATAAGTGGTATAAATTACAATATTACCTGCAGGAAGCGGTTCAAAGGGGGTATACCAAAATCATCACTAGAGGTGGACCCTACTCCAATCATATCATTGCTACTGCTTGGGCAGCCCGGGAGCGGGGTTTAGAGAGCATCGGCATTATCCGCGGGTTAGTACCTCCGATGCTTTCCCCTACCCTACAGGATGCCCAATCTTATGGAATGACGCTGCGGTTCACCCAAAAAAATCAATTTGCCAGCTTTCAATTACCCGAATCCGAAACGGCATCCGCTCTATACATTCCAGAAGGTGGGGTTGGCTTATTGGGTATAAAAGGGGCTGCGGATATCCTTTCGGGTATAGACTTTGCTTCCTATACACATATTTTGGGAGCGAGTGGAACGGGAACCATGATTACCGGATTAGCCTTACGCGCACTCCCCCACCAAAAAGTATTGGGTATTTCTGTGCTAAACAATGCCCCTTCTCCCCTTACCGAAATCAGCGCATGGTTAAAAAACTGGCCTACGGTTACCCCACCAACCTTGCTTCACTATGCTTATGGCGGGTATGCTAAAGTTCACCCCACAGTTTTAGCTACCATGAGAGATTGTTGGGAACAAGAGCAATTACTCCTCGATTTTGTGTATACGGGCAAGCTATTTTCCGCCACCCGAGCATTGATACAGCAAGCATACTTTGCAAAAAATAACCGCCTTTTACTAATACACAGTGGTGGATTACAGGGAAATCGTTCCCTACCGGTGGGTAGTTTACCCTTTTAATTAAAGGTACCCGCTTATCTTTGCAGTATGCAGTTGTTCCAGAAAAAGTTCATGCTTATTGCAGCGGGTGTGCTTCCCCTTTTGCCGTTTACCGGTAACGGTGAGCCGATGAAAGAAAAAACCGAAAAATCAACTCCCGTTTTTAGCAACAGCTATTTTCTTCAAACCCGCACTGATAAAGGAAAATACACGATATACAAAAACAACCAACTGCTATTCACATTATCGGAAAAAGCTTTTCGCCAGTTCCGCGATTCCATTGCCTTGCAAACAAAAGACACGCTTTTTACTGCCCGCGACGGAAAAGTGGAAATCCATCCCTACCGAAATACATCCTCCCCAAAATCCCAGGTAAATAAAAATAATCCTCCGATGGTATTTACCGATAAAAAGGGGTATGTAAACCTGCACTTGCCGCAAGCCATTTATTTTAAATACCAGGTTCGGTTTTTTGATCAACCCAACCAACTATTATTTTCCATCCAATCTCCCAAAGAAGATAAGTTGGTGCTGGAGAAATCGAATTTTATCCGGTCTGGCTGGTTCGAATATGAGGTTTGGCAGAATGATGAATTGAAAGAGAAAGGCAGGATATTTTTACCCAAATAGCTTAACTGCAAATACTGTTAACCCTTACTTCGGTTATCAACTTACAGCCAAACACTTGTTCAAAATGTTTTTTTATCCGCTCTTTTACCTCGGCCAATGAAACTACTGTGGCCAGTTCTTTTTGTAGAGAAGTTACCTGTTTATTTTCTATACCACAGGGAACAATTCCATCAAAGTAGCTGATATCGGTATTTACATTAAAGGCAAAACCATGCATGGTTATCCAGCGACTGCATTTGATACCCAGAGCACAAATTTTTCTTTCCCTGCCGGGTATATCAGCATCCAGCCAAACGCCGGTTTCACCCTTACTTCTACCTCCGGTAATTCCATAATCGGCGAGGGTTAAAATAATCACTTCTTCTAAGCTGCGCAGATACCATCCCAAATCGGGCTGCATTTTTTCTAAATCTATAATCGGATATCCTACTACCTGGCCGGGTCCATGAAAAGTAATATCCCCTCCTCGGTTGATGTGGAAGAATTCGATGTTTTTTTCTTTCCTTTCTTCTTCGGAAAATAGCAGATTACTGAGTTTTCCGCTTTTCCCCAATGTATATACCGGTGGATGCTCTACCAGCAGCAAATGATGCCGCGTAGATATCCCGTTACCCTGCGACTTTAATTGGGTATTTTGTTGTAGCAGTAATTCTTGATAATCCCATACCTCCCGGTAGGTCTGATACCCCAAATCTTCGAAAAATACCTCTGCAAGCATCCTGCAAAATTACAGGTATTTATGGCAAACTTCCCGATGGATTGATGGCTGCCTGGATGGTTACAGGGGGAAAGGACTACTTTTGCAATATGGCAGAAGATTTAGATTTATTACCCGACGAACCGTTGGAAACCCTGTATGAACGGAGAACCTTTACCGTAAACAATGGTCAGGAGCCGGTTCGAATAGATAAATGGGTTCAAATGCACGTAGAGGGCGCCACGCGCAATAAGGTTCAAAAAGGTATCGAAGCTGGCTTTTTAACCGTAAATGGAAAATTGGTAAAAAGCAATTACAAAATAAAACCAGGTGATGAACTCATATTAATGAGCTTGATTAACCCGGAACATACGGTGCTTAAAAAAGAGAACATCCCCCTAAATATTGTGTACGAAGATGATGCCCTGATGGTACTGAATAAGCCCGCCAATATGGTAGTGCATCCGGGCGTAGGCAATTACAGCGGAACCCTGCTAAATGGAGTGGCTTACTATATAGATCAGCAATATCCGGGCATAGATGAGGATACCCTCCCGAGATATGGACTGGTGCATCGAATAGATAAAAATACAACCGGATTGATTGTTTTAGCCAAAACCGGGGAAGCCGCTGCCCATTTGGCCCGTCAATTTTTTAACCATACCGTTCAAAGAAAATATGTGGCCCTGGTTTGGGGAGATGTTCCCGAAAATGAGGGAACCATTACCGGACATATTGCCCGTCATAGGCAACACCGGAAAATGTTTGATGTATATCCTGATGGGGATACCGGAAAGCACGCCATTACCCATTATCGGGTGCTGGAAAGATTTCACTATGTTACCCTGGTAGAGTGTATGTTAGAAACTGGCAGAACGCATCAGATACGCGTTCACATGAAACATATCGGCCATACTCTGTTCAATGATTGGGAATATGGCGGGGATGCCATTTTAAAGGGTACGATTTATCAAAAATATAAGCAGTTTGTTCAAAATTGCTTCGAAATCTGTTCCCGCTGTGCCCTGCATGCGCAAACCCTTGGCTTTATTCATCCGGTTACCGGTGCCTCCCTATTTTTTGAGGCCCCCCTACCCCCGGATATGCAGCAGGTAATAGAAAAATGGCGGGGATATGTGAAAGCGATTAGCCATCGAGACGAATAGGATCTGCCAATCCCCTTCCACAATAACAAATAATATGTAAAAAAAGCAAGGAATACGGCATTTGGTATTGTATTTGCAACCTGTTGAATGCCTATTTTTACCATTGAATTGAACAAATCTGAATAAGTTTCTAAAGATATTACGAAGAACCCTACTGGCACTGGTTGCCTTATTAGTAGCATTAGTGATTGCCCTCCAAACAAACTATGTTCAAAACAAACTGATAGGCTGGGTAACCCACTATTTATCTAAAGAACTAAAAACAGAAATCAGCATCCAACACATCAGTTTATCGCTTTTCAACAAGGCGAACCTAGATGGTATTTTAATTAAAGACCTAAAACAGGATACCCTATTATATGCAGGTCAATTAAAATGTAGAATTACGGACTGGTTTTTTTTGAAAGATAAAGTTGAAATCACTTATCTGGGACTGGAAGATGCCCGAATTTATTTAAACAGAAAAGACAGTAACTGGAATTACCAATTTTTGGCTGATTACTTTTCCCCTGCAGATACTACTCCAAAAAATAAAAAGTCAATCAATTTACAAGTTCGTAAAATTGATATCAAAAGGCTGCAACTTATCAACGACGACCGTTGGGTGGGACAAAGAATAGTTTGGAAAACCCGGGCGCTATTAGTTGATATTGATAAAACCGACTTACTTAACAATCAATTTGTAGTTAATTCGGTTTATCTGGATCAACCTTTTTTTCAATTACAAAATTTGGAAGGTCTCCGACCACCCCGCCCAAAATCTTTACCCGTAGTAAAGGATTCCGGAATGTATTTTAATTCCGGTAACCTGTTTTTGCAAGTGAATAACTTTAAAATCGTGAATGGGAGTGTGTGGATTGATAATGACTTGAATAAACCACATAAGGGCTTTGATGAGACACATATAGATATGTCGCAACTGAACGGGGAAATCGCAAACCTGCAATTTTTAAAAGATACCCTTTCAGCAGGCATTCAATTATCGGTGAAAGACAGAAGTGGATTCGAACTGAAACAATTGAAAACCAATTTCAAATTAACCCCGCAAATCATGGAGCTGGCAGCCCTCGATTTGGTAACTGCTAAAAGCCATTTACGAAATTACTACGCCATGAAGTTTTCGGACTTCAACGAAGATTTTTCGCACTTTATTTCTAAAGTTACCCTAGTGGCCAACTTTACCCAATCGAAAGTGCATACGGATGATTTGGCCTTTTTTGCACCCGAGCTAAAAGATGTTCATGCTGCACTTATGGTGAGTGGGCAGTTTTTGGGTACCGTGGAAGATTATCGGGTGAATCAGTTGAAAGTGCAGGCAGGAACCAATACTTATTTATCGGGCAATCTGCAAATGAAGGGACTGCCGGACTGGGCAAACACGAAATTTTTACTGAAGGGGGGGTTATTAAAAACAAATGCCTACGATCTGGGGCTTTTTATTCCTTCCCTAAAAAATGTAAAAGAACCCAACCTTCCGGCATTAGGTGAAATAATTTACCGGGGTGATTTTTCGGGTGATAAGGAAAAATATGTAACAGCAGGTGCTTTTAGCACGCGACTGGGTGGGTTGGTATCGAATTTGCAATTGACTTTGCCCACAAAAGGAGAACCGATTTATCAGGGAAATATGGAAACGGTTCGATTTAATCTGGGAAAGTTTGTGGGTGATTCCGGCATAGGACTGGTAAACTTCAAAGGTAAAATCAATGGAAGCAGTTTCAATTTTAATAAATTAAGAACCACTTTGGAAGGAAATATTTCATTGTTAGAGTATAATGGATACCCCTATACAAATATCTCATTGAATGGAACCCTGCAAAGAAAGTATTTTAGCAGTGAACTAAAAATCAACGACCCCAATTTTGATATTACCAGTTCGATGGAAATTGATTTTACAAAAGAGTTACCCCGCATCAACGTAGTAGGTGATTTGGTTCATTCAAATTTGAAAGCCCTACATTTTACTAATCGCCCTATTCAGGTAACAGGATTATTAGATTTAAACTTCATCGGTTCTAATATCGACAATTTTGCGGGCTCGGCTAAATTTCTAAACGCCAACCTAAAAGATGATCAGGTAGATTTGAAATTCGATTCCCTAACCTTGCAATCGAGTAATGCAGATTCTATTAAACTAATTCACATAAGCAGCAATGAATTTGATGGTACCCTGCTTGGTAAATTCAGTATATTAGATTTACCGGCTAGCATTGTAAGTTTTTTGGCCAATTATTATCCAGCCTACATCAAACCACCTAAGTCGGTTCCCAAGAATCAGCAATTTAGTTTCGTACTCAATACGCGCGATAATTTTGAGCCTTATATTAAACTGCTACTTCCCAAGAGTGGCGGATTTAATAATGTGGTTGTTTCCGGCTCGGTGGATACCCGGATGAATAAAATTCGGATGGATGCCCGAATACCTTATGGCATTATCAATGATATCAACTTTTCTGGACTGGACATATTTGGCAACGGCAATAAGGATACTTTGTCGGTGAATGCTTCTATTAATAGTATTCAATTAAATGATAGTTTACACTTACCCAATACCCGGCTAAGAATAACTTCTCATAACGACCAATCGGTAGTGTCGCTTAGAACCAGTGCCGATATTACCTTAAATGATGCTGATATTTTAGCAGATGTAACAACCTTAACCGATGGCATCCGTGTGCGATTCAGGCCTTCGTCGTTTGTGTTAAATGAGAAAAAATGGCTGATTGAAAAAGACGGAGAACTTTCACTCATTAACAAAAAAATTAATGGCCGTCAGCTAAAACTTACCCAAGGCTTTCAAGAAATCTCCCTGCAAACCGATGAAAAAAATGGGCAGTCAAATAATTTGGGAGTGAACTTAAAAAATGTGATTTTGGGTGATTTGAGTTCCCTTTTCTTTCAAGACCCCAGACTGGAAGGCATAACGAATGGAAATATCTATCTGAACGATTTTTTCAATCACTTTACTGCCAGTGCAGATTTGAAGGCAGAACAATTTCGCTTAAATGATGATTCAATTGGGCTGGTAAATATTTCCGCCGCTTATGATCAACTATCTGGCAATTTGCCCTTCATGATTTCTTCCCCAAATGCTGATTACCGTTTTCAGGCAAGCGGAAAATATAATCTCAAAGACACCACCTCCAATGCATTCTATACCGATATTGAACTGTCGGATACCAAAATAGATATGCTCCGATATTTTTTATCTGATTTATTTTCCGACATCCAAGGAAAAGCAAGTGGACAGTTGAAAATTAGTGGGAATGTAAATTCTCCAACTTTGTTGGGAAATATACAGCTGAAAAAGGCAGGCATGAAAGTGAATTATACCCAGGTTTATTATTCAATTGACTCTGCCAATATTGGTTTTACAGAGGAGGGGATTGACTTTCACCGGTTTACGATTTACGATAAATACAATAATACCGGCGTAGTTGCGGGCAAATTATTGGAGAAGGGATTCAGCAATATGGTATTTGATTTTGACCTTTCTACCAATAAACTTTTACTGATTGATACCAAGGCAACTGATAACAGCATGTTTTATGGAAAAGCCATTGGTAAAGCGAGCTTAAAATTCAAAGGGCCTGAGAGTAAGTGTACCATGTCGATTGTTGCAGAGTCGAACGACAGTTCTCACATTTATATTCCGAATTCAGTAAGCAGGGAAAGTGGTTCCGCCGACTTTATCGTATTTAGGGAATATGGCAAAGAAATGGCGCAGGCAAAACCGAAGAGTAATTTTAATTTAAATGTTGACCTCGATATCACGGCTACCAATTTGGTAAAAATTGATGTGATATTAGATGATTTAACGGGGGATGTAATTAAAGCAGTGGGTAACGGTAAGTTGAAAATTAAAGCAGGATCAACCGAACCCTTGTCTATCCGCGGCCGCTATAACATTGAAAAAGGGAATTATGACTTCAATTTCCAGTCTCTGGTTCGCAAACCCTTTGTTCTGTTACCTGATGCCGGCAATTTTATTGAGTGGACGGGTGATCCGTTTAAAGCAGATATGCATATTGATGCCCAGTATATTGCTGAAAGAGTAAGTTTAAGTGATCTGGTAAGTTCGCTCAATATGAGTAGTACTGTTAAAGGCTATAGGGGTGATGTTTATGTAATTGCCATGCTGCGAGATAAACTCAACGCTCCGGATATCAAATTTAAAATCGATTTTCCACAGGGTAGTCCAGTAAAAACGGATAACGAGTTCACTGCGTTTTTAAAGCAGCTAGAAAAAGATCAGAATGAAATTTTAAAGCAGGTGGCATTCTTAATCGCGCTCAATAGCTTTGCCCCTGCGGATGTAAGTACCGGCGGATATAGCCCCTACTCGATTACTTCACTGGTAGGTAATACCATTACACAGGTATTAACCAAAGCAGTGAATAAAATATTCTCTAATTTTCTCTATTCCGTATTTAAAGACAAGAGTTTGCGTTTTGATATGGGTACCAGTATGTACAGCAGTAGCAGTCTTGCTAGTCCGGGCACAGAAGTATCGGCAGCAGATAACAATCGGGTAGACAGAACCCGGGTTGACTTACGCCTTGCCTATGCCTTTAATGATGATAATATAATTGTTACCGTTGGAAGTGATATCGATATCAATATGGGTGCTTCTACCTCTATACAAAACAGCAATACCCAGTGGTTACCGAATCTCAATATTGAGTTTGTGTTATCTAAAGACAAAAAGCTGCGCCTAATCATATTCAACAAAACAACTTTGGATGTAAGCTTTGGCAGAAGAAATCGCCAAGGGGTTAGTATCTCTTACCGGAAAGATTTTGATAAGTTGTTTGCAGATAAGCCCAAAGAAATTGTAGTTCCGCCCCCTCCTCCGGAAAAAGCTATACCCTTATAAAGCTGCCGCCCGTTGCAATAACCAGCGGACTGCTAATTCATATCCGGCCAATCCTAATCCGGAAATGGTGCCCGCAACTTTAGCAGATACATGAGAAATTTTTCTGAAATCTTCCCGGGCATGTACATTACTGATATGCACTTCTACTACCGGAACAGCAATGGCTGCTACGGCATCTCCAATAGCAACAGAAGTATGGGTATAGGCAGCCGGATTCAGCACGATACCCTGAACACTGGCGCCGGCCTGCTGTAGAGCAGTTACCAGTTCCCCTTCTACATTCGACTGAAAATGGGTAAAAGTTACATCCGGAAATAACTGGCACAACTGCTCATAATATTCAGTAAATGTTTGCTGTCCGTAAATACCCGGCTCTCTTTTACCCAACAGATTCAGGTTGGGTCCGTTTATGATGGCAATTGTCATACCCTTGTTTTTACGAAGGTAAGGAAAATGCAAAAGGAGTTGTACCGATAAAAAATAAGGTTCCGATTAGCTGGGCTGAATAAAAATCAGCTCAACCCTAAAGAATACTGCAAAACAGCGAGGTACTATCCATTACTTTGCATGCATCATTTGCACAAAATCATCAAACAGATAGCGGCTATCGTGCGGCCCGGGAGTGCTTTCGGGGTGATACTGCACACTGAAGGCAGGCTTATTCTTCATGCGAATACCTTCTATTGAATCATCATTGAGGTTCACATGCGTTACTTCTACATCGGGGTGCTGCCGAACCGCAACTGGATCCACCCCAAACCCATGGTTTTGTGTAGTAATCTCGCATCTGCCGGTAATGATATTTTTCACCGGATGGTTGAGTCCGCGGTGCCCGTGATGCATTTTAAATGTTGGGATATTATTAGCCAGTGCCAGCAATTGGTGACCCAAGCAAATGCCGAATACGGGCAGGTTTTCGTGTAGGATGGCCTGTATGGTTGTTACTGCGTATGGCATGGCAGAAGGGTCGCCGGGGCCATTCGATAAAAAATATCCTTTGGGAGAAAATGCTTTTAATTTTTCAATGGGCGTTTTGGCCGGGAATACCCGCAAATGAGCGCCTCGGGTTACTAAACACTCCAGAATATGTTGTTTTACACCAAAATCGAGTACCGCTACTTTTAAAGAAGAAGCAGCATCGCCCAGTTCGTATTCTTCTGGGGTGCTAACCGTGCTGGCGAGTTCTAAACCATCCATATCGGGCACTTCCTGCAAGGCAGCTTTTAAAGCAGCAGGATCGGATATTTCGGTAGAAATGATGCAATTCATGGCACCCTTGGTTCTCACATGGGCTACCAATGCGCGGGTATCCACGCCCTCAATGGCAACTATTTGATTGTCGAGTAAATAGTCATGCAAATTACCCGTAGCCTGCATGCGACTAAATTGCTCTTCGAGGTTTCTACCAATAAGGCCTCTGATTTTTACGGTTCCGCTTTCTACATCGGTGGGCTTAACCCCATAATTCCCGATGTGTACATTATTCATAATCAACACTTGCCCGGTATAGCTGGGGTCGGTAAAAACTTCCTGGTAGCCAGTCATACCCGTATTGAAACAAATTTCTCCGGTAGCAGTTCCAGATTTACCAAAAGAGCGGCCGGTAAAAAAATGTCCATCGGCTAACAGGAGATAAGCGGGCTGAGCAGTTGCAGGCATACAGGGGTTGAATTATGAGTACAAAAAAAAGCTAAAGAAATAAGATTTCACGATAAATTTTCTCACATGTTACCTACAAAAAAAAAGGCAAAACCGGGAAACGGTTTTGCCTGTAAAAAGGTAACGATCTGCTTCATTATTCTGCAGGAGTTTCGGGAGTGGCTTCTTCTGCCTGAGCGGTGGGTTGCTCAGCGGGGGCGGCAGCTTCTTCAGCAGCCTTCTTTGGCGCACGACCTCTCCGGGTTTTCTTAGCTGGTTCAGCAGCTTTTTCTACTCCTTTACCATATATTTCGTTGAAATCTACGAGTTCAATCATGGCTTTCTCTGCATTATCACCGGGACGAATACCCAGCTTAAGGATGCGGGTGTAACCACCGGGGCGGGATACTACTTTCGGACCCACTACTGTAAATAATTCTTTAACAGCGGCTTTGTCTTGTAAGTGACTGAACACAACGCGATGTTGGTTCATGATGGTTTCCTTGTTTTCGGTTTTTTTGGTTTTGGTAATCAGCGGCTCCACATAAGTTCTTAACGCTTTGGCTTTTGCCAGAGTGGTTACGATGCGTTTGTGGGTAATCAGCTGACTGGCCAGGTTGCTTAGGAGCGCACTGCGGTGAGCTTTCTTGCGGCTTAGTTTGTTTACTTTGTTTCCGTGGTTCATGACGATTGTTTTTATTTCTTCACACCGTGTCAGGAATTGTGAAGAGGTGATAGCTTACACTATCGGGTTAAAAAAAACTGCCACCTCGCGGGAGGGGCAGTAGTAATATTAATTATCGAGATTGTCTAATCCCAGTTTATTCAAATCCATACCGAAGCTCAAACCTCTTTCAGTTAACACCTGCTCAATTTCGGAGAGTGATTTCTGACCAAAGTTTCTAAACTTCATCAGGTCTTCCTGCTCGTATTGAACCAGTTCACTGAGGCTGTTGATTTTAGCAGCTTTCAGGCAATTGAATGCACGAACGGATAGGTCTAGATCTTCCAGTGGTGTTTTCAATACTTTGCGTAACTGAAGCACATGCTCATCAACTACATCTTCTTTCTTGTCTTCTTTATTATCGAACGTGATGTTCTCATCGGTGATGATCATCAAGTGCTGAATCAGAATACGAGAAGCCTGCTTAACAGCATCTTCGGGGTGAATAGTACCATCAGTTGCTACGTCAAGGATTAGTTTTTCGTAGTCGGTTCTTTGTTCTACCCGGTAGTTCTCAATTGCGTATTTTACGTTCTTGATAGGGGTGTGAATAGAATCGATGGCGATGTATCCGAAAGCAGCATCTTTTACTTTATTTTCTTCAGCAGGAATATAACCTCGTCCTTTTCCGATGTGGAGTTCGATTTCCATTTTAGCAGAAGCGTCCATGGTACAAATCACCAGTTCGGGATTCATTACCT
>JBIINW010000169.1:0-5892 GCA_044337245.1 Sediminibacterium sp.
TTTAGATAATTGCGGGTGTGGGAGCTAATGTACATTTTTATTCCAGTAAGCAGCCGAATGGTTATTGCTGCTGAATATGGTTGGGTGCATTGAATCAATTACTTTTGAGTAATCATTTTTCCGGAAAGGAGATAAAGTACAACCTTCCGGTAAGCAAATTGTTACCTCACTATGCGGTATTTATCTCTGGAAGATTGTTTAATTGATTTGGAAAAAAACGGACAATTAGTTCGTGTAAAGGAAGAAGTAGATCCCTTTTTAGAAATGGCGGCTATTCATGCCCGAGTATTTGCTGTAAATGGCCCCGCCTTATTATTCGAAAACGTAAAAGGGTCGAAATTCAGGGCAGCTTCCAACATTTTTGGAACGCTGGATAGAAGTCGATTTATATTTCGCGATACATTGGAAACTGTGCAGCGATTGATAGCGCTTAGAAATCAGCCAATGGATGCACTAAAATCACCCTTCGCGCATCTGTCAACTGCCTGGGCTGCATTAAATGCTTTGCCCAAAAAATCTTCCGGTAATTTACCCGTTTGTTATCAGGAAATTCAGATTACCGATTTGCCCTTGATCCATCACTGGCCCATGGATGGAGGTGCATTTGTAACCTTGCCTCAGGTATATTCAGAAGATATTGATCATCCCGGAATCGATCAATCGAATTTGGGGATGTATCGAATTCAGTTAACCGGTAATGAATACATTCCCAATAAAGAAATTGGCTTGCATTATCAATTACACCGGGGAATCGGGGTACACCAAACTAAGGCGAATAAAGCAGGTTTACCATTGCGCGTAAGTTGTTTTGTTGGAGGTCCTCCATCGCATACGGTAGCTGCGGTAATGCCTTTGCCGGAGGGTATTAGCGAGCTAAAGTTTGCAGGTGTACTGGGAGGTGGCAGATTTCGGTATCAGTATCGGGATGGCTATTGTATCAGTGGGGATGCGGATTTTGTAATAACGGGAGAAGTTTTTCCTGGCGATAATAAAATTGAGGGTCCATTTGGAGACCATCTGGGGTATTATAGTTTACAGCATACCTTCCCGGTTATGCGGGTTCATAAAGTGTATGCCCGCAAAAATGCCATTTGGCCTTTCACTGTTGTAGGTCGTCCACCGCAGGAAGATACTAGTTTTGGCCAATTGATTCATGAAATTACCGGGGATGCTTTGCCGGCCGAGATACCCGGACTACGCGAGGTACATGCCGTAGATGCTGCCGGTGTGCATCCATTGTTGTTAGCCATTGGTAGTGAACGCTATACTCCCTATGCCCCAACCGCCCGCCCTGCCGAATTATTAACCATCGCTAACCATATTTTAGGAACAGGTCAGTTGAGTTTGGCAAAGTTTCTCTTTATTACTGCCGGCACCCCTCCTGAAATTACCACCCATACCGTAACCCAGTTCTTTCAGTTTTTGTTAGAAAGAGTAAATCTTGAACAGGATTTACATTTCTATACGCAAACTACTATAGACACTCTTGATTATTCCGGATCGGGATTAAATAGTGGCAGTAAGCTGGTTGTGGCTGCTTATGGGGAAGAGAAAAGAAAATTATCAACAGAAATACCTACCTGGATTACCCAGCTTCCGCAACTTACCCATGCAAAGCTGGTGATGCCCGGAATAGTAGCGATACAAACTACTGCGTATGCTGGGGAAGATAACCGGCAACAATGGTTGCGACTGGCTACCGAATGCTGGAAATCGATTCCTGACCCTGAAAATGGCATTATGATGTTGGTTCTTTGTGATGAGGCTGACTTTACGGCAACCTCTATGCGCAATTTCATGTGGGTTACCTTCACCCGATGCAACCCGTCTCATGATATTGATGGGATTGATAGTTTTACACTTCACAAACATTTTGGATGCAAAGGCCCCATGCTAATAGATGCCAGAATTAAACCCCACCATGCCCCACCAGTAGAAATGGATCCGATGGTTGAAAAACGGATAGAAAAATTATTTGTGCGGGGAGGAAGTTTGTCGGGAATATTCAAAATTTAATTAGGCAGTTACTTCCATCCAGGTATGGTCGGCCAATAGCTTAACGGAAGAAATAAACTGCTCAAAGGGGCCAGCGCCTCCCCATTCTGCTGGGGCAACCAGTGAAAGTATATGCGTGCTGTCTCTTTTTTGATAGAGATGATAGGTATGCCCAATTTGTGGTTTGAAAGATAGCTTCGCTTCGTAAATCATTAAGCTCAGTTCTTTTCTTTTTCTAATTTCCTGTGCTTGGCGGGCCAACAATTCTATTTGCTCTCGAATTTGATCTAACTGCATTTGGGTTTGTTCTTCCATAGCAGTTAAGGCTTTGTGCTTAATTACTCCTTCCCGAGTAGGGCGTATGGCAACACTTCCAACCGAAGAGGCATAGGGCAATACGCTCATCTGTTTATGATAAATCTCGGTATTGCAATAAGAATTACCTGAAATATTTTTACCTAAATATTTGATTTTCAAATATCCATTAGGCATTATTTCATGTAAAACTTCAAGTATGGTTTCCTCATTTTTTTGTAAAATCACTTGCAGCGTAGCTGCATTTAGCACATTGCCAATTACGGTGTCGGCTAATTGTTGATCGGGAAAGGGGCGGGGTTGGTTATCGGGAATCAGTTCGTATTGACTAAAAAATGCTTCCTGATCCATACTTACCCAATTCGAGCTGATGGACAGTGCGTGACCTTGTTGAATGCTGTCGATACGGTATTGACCGCTTTTAGGGGTAATTCCGTTTTCGAATGCACATTTTTCGGGAAAGAGCTGCCAACTAGCCAAAAAATTGTAAACCTGCACCATATCGCTCGTATCTAAAAAAATAAAAAAACCATTGAGGTTAGCAGGTTATGCCAGCCTCAATGGTTTATAAAAAAGTAATCATTATTGAACTTTAAAGCCAATTTCCATCGTTCCCCAGTTAAGAGCAACATGACCATCTTTTCCGATGGTATAAGTTAATTTTTCAACTGAGTTTGCAGATTTGCCCGGTTTAACGGTAACGCGTAGAGCATCTTCCGCTTGTTTGTAATCGTAGGCACCCCATTGGGCGGTATTCTTATTAAAGATTAGTTCGCAATCTCCATTGGCTTTACAAAGCACGAAAAACGCATATTTTCCGGCAGCTAATGGTTTGCCTTCTACCTGAACATTTTTAGAAGTTTCAAAAACAGTGGCTTCATTGGCACCTGCTCTCCAGATTACACCTGTTTTTGGTTCGATATCTTTACCAATTACTCTTCCTTTTAAAGAAGGAGAACTGTAATCGATAGAAAGGGCTGCACCACTTTTTAAGGTTTCAGCTACTTTAACGGGAGGACTAGGCCGCTTTGATTTGTCGTCTTGTGCAAATGCCGTGGTTGAAATCAGCAGGGTGCTTACAAGGGCTAACGTAATAATTTTTTTCATGAGGGTTGTTTGATGAAAGTGTAACAAAAAAAGAGGAATAGTGTTCTATAACTCCTTGTTTTTTGCAAAAATAGTGACAAATTGGTTGATTTATCCACTTTATTGGATAAGTGGTATGCATTAGTTAACTGTTATGAAATCGGGTTTTCGAATGAGCTGGGTATTGTATCTAAATCTCACATTGGTGCTAAAACTCACATACCAGGGGTTCATATTTCCCGGGAAACGGGGGTAATAATGGATTTTCAGTTCCATGGTACCGAATACCAGATTCTCGTTACGGCTTCGAATACCGGTTCCAACGGCCGAATAATATTCTCCTTCAATCAAGGGCACCCCCAGTTGTTTTAGATAGGTGAGGTAGATAAAACTAAATGGGGCAAATCGAAATCCGGCTAGGTTCCAGTTTGAATAAAAAACGGTCTCCCCATTTAAGGTTGCGCGGGTGGTATTGGGTAGTAAAGTGTTATTGATATTCGGAATGCCAAAATCACTACTCAACTGCAGGGTTTCATTTAAACTAGTATTCAGTAGCTGGGTAAAACTGGCATTTAAAAAATGCCGGACAAACCATTTCCCATTGTTCAGTTTTCTCAGTCGGGTAAAATGCTCGATACTGGTTAAAAAACTCAGATCCTGTATGCTTCCCTGGTATAACGAAGAGCCGATTTTCAGTTGATAATTGAGGTAACTATTCTGGTTGGTATAATAATTCCGCTGATATTCAAAGCCCAGATAGGGCCGTGAAACTGAATTTCGGTTGCTCCATCCGCCTGTAAAGCTAAGAGAATAACCTTCTGGCACATCTTCGTTTCTTCCAAATCCGTAAATGTAACTGGTATGATAAAAATCCTGATTGAATAAGGTGTAACTGGTTAATACAGAAATAAGATTACTGTATCGGATATCATACTGTTGCTGAAACTGCTCAGGCTTTAAAGAATAATTTCGCTGAATAAAACGAACCGATGCAATTTTTTTACTTCTGCTACTGAAGTTTTCCTGTAATTTTTTCCGGGCTCCCAAATTTAATCCAATCCAGCCATCCAGCAGGTCGTATTGGTATTGATAATTTTTGGCATAGAGGCTATCATTGGAATAAACGGGTTGGGTAGCAAAATTTCCCAGCAAAATACCACCGGTAACTGGATGGTAGGGACTAACCAGGGGTAAATCGGCTTGTAGATATATTCCTTTTTCATTTCTGATTCCTGTATTAAATGCTTGCCGCTGGTTATCGTACCCGATGATAAGGTCGGTAAAACTTCCGGCAATATTTCTTTTGATATATTCCACTCCGAACCCATAAGTTGGGGAACGCGTAAAATCAATAAAGTTGCGCACCAGCAGTCGGTCGCCTGTTCCCAGCAAATTATCATCACTCACATCAAAATGAACACTCTGGCTATTGCCCGAATTCAATGATCCGCCAATGGGAAATACATCTTTGGTTATGATAAATATATCAACCGAATCGGAATTATTTTTCAATGCCCCAACCGAAATCCGGGCATCTGTTAAGTAGGAAATGTTTCTGAGAAATCGTTCATTATCCGCCAACAGATAGGGGTAGAGCGAATCTCCCGGTGAAAAGAATAGATTTTTTTTAATCACTTTTTTCCGCGTTTGTGTATGCAATGCATCTCCCAGATTACTGATCCAGTTAATAGAAGCATTTATGGTGTCGTTCACTGAACCCGATAAGCCCAATTGGGTAATGATGATGTTGCGAATGATTTTGCCCTGGTACTTTGTAAATGGGGTTTCGTTTTTAATAGGGTCCCTTTTGGGTAGCAACACTTCTGGTTCGTACACCGAAATACTTCTGCCAATGGTACCTAATAAACCCTTTTTATTCGCTAAAAAAAAGCTGGTGTCGTTAGTTGGGTTGCCAGTAATTTCCTGTGCGATTACCAAAGCAGGCAGTAATATAAATACTGAAAGCAGGATACTGATTACAAGCTGTGCCGATCTGTTTGCAAAAGAATGATACATGCTGATTGGCTAATGCAGTAAGTTACTCATTTTCTTTTGGTATCTGAATAGGTACGTATACTGATTCCGCTTTTTATTGAGTGGTGAGATTTTTTTCCAGCACCAAAAATTCGAGGGATTGCTTGGGAATACCGAGTGCAAGGTGTTCGGGGAAGGGAATTTTTTCACCCGTAAGCTGATATCCTCTGCGTTGATACCAAGCAATTAATTCGTGCCGAACAGAGATAACCGTCATCTGAATACTAGTTCTGCCTAGCCATTTCGCATAGGATTCCGATGCAGCTAATAGTTTTTTTCCGGTACCGGCTGCTTGTAAATCGGGCTGAACAGTTAGCATACCCAGATAAAGTACCGGTTCTTTGTCTTGCAAATAAACACAAGCAATTATTGCATCATGGGTATCTGTAATAACCAGCATCACAGAATCATCATCAGTTATCTGTTCTGTTAATTGTTGCTGATGGGTTCGGATACCATCCA